>CAYNEP010000021.1:8002-10062 GCA_964396255.1 uncultured Gammaproteobacteria bacterium
TCGATATCAAATGTTCCAGAATTCGCAATTGTACATTCAGAACATGATGGCGGTGACGAATTAGCATTAATCTCAATACAAATATCATCACTATTACACGCCGTTGAGTCACCTTGAGCAAGGCCTGTCATTGATTGAAATGTCGCACCTGACGAAACCGTGAACTTTCCCCGAACATCTAAATGGTCTCCTCCGCCGTTACCAAGTGTGACTGTTCCTGCTGCAACTGAAAATGTATTTGTTGCATTTGGACTTGAGACTAACATTGGAGACTGGATCGTCCAGCCTCCTCCTGATCCTGAGAAATTCACTTTACAAAAATCACTTGACCCATTGAGAGTTCCCGATAATGTCTCACTCGACGAGGTTGATGAGAATGTCACGAGTGATGCATTTGTCCCTGTGGTTACACCCGAACATGTGTCTGAAAACGTCCCTGACTGTGTCCATGAGCCACTTGCCGTCATGGTATTTGCAGTAATATCAATCGTCCCCAAATTTTCAACATCATGTGTCGTCACATTTGATGAATTGCCCGTTCCTGGTTGATAGGTGTTGCTGGCAAGTACATATAATTTCTCGTCAGTAAACGCCCCAGTATTATCTACAGTTAAGTCATCACTTGCATCAACATCAAAAACAACGTCCAAGTCATTTGTCGCAACAGAATAGTCATATGATGCAAGATTAGTATTTGAAACAGTTTGTGCATCATCGCTTCCAATTGTTAAGTGTCTTTGAAAAAGTTTAATTCCCGTTATGCTTCCCGTCCCGTCATACTTAGTTACAGCGCTCGCCCGCTCGGTACTTGTTGCCTCACCATTAACAAAAACTGTAATTACCGCGCCAGATGAGGGCTGGGTTACTCCTGTTATCTGCCATGATCCATCAACCGTCCCATCGGTCTGTCCTTGCAAAGTGCCGTTTACAGCAACAGCAATAACCTCAGCCCCCGCATCGCCACAGTCTGTTGTTTGATCATACTGGTCGCACGATCCGGAGATTGTTATAACATTTTGAGATATTGAAAATTCAAGATTCGTTCCTTGTCGCAATACGGCACCTATTGCCGTCTGCCCTGCGCCAGACTCAGGTGAGGATATATGACCTAAGTCCCCTGCTGTAAAACCGTATGATACTTCCGAGCCCCATGAAATAGTCGTTGCGTCTGATGACTTGTAATAAGCTTGCTCTGACGAATCTTTAATAACATGTGCATATAGGTCGCTGTTTGATGAGTCATATGACAGTGACACTGATGTCACATTTGTCTGCGATGTCCAAGGGTCTGATGCATCGGTAACGCTTGGGAAGCAGTTGCTTGTATCGCAGTCATTCAAGACTACTGCGGGACCCGTGCTCTCTGAGCCTTCATAGTAAATAATTTTACAATCGTCAGTTGCTGGGCAATCAAGATCGCTTTGAAAGCGAGGACTATCAATTTCAATAACCGACCCAGTTGTACATCCGGCATCGTCACAATCAATGAAGTTAATACGTTCCGAATCAACCGTTGGGTCTGCAACGTATGTAATTTTACAGTCAGTGGCTGATACGCAATCCATACCTACATCCATGTAATTGACGTCACTGATGCCAGTATTGGTGTCAAGGTCTGTAACCGAATTTGTGGTAGAGCAATCTGCTGCCGAACAGTCAACAAACGTGAGATCGTACACGATTGTATCCATATATACGATCTTGCAATCTGTGTGGTCAGATATACAATCAATTGCAACGGGCACAGATGCTGCAGAAGCTCCTGCATCGTTATCGATAATGTCAGCAGCTGGCGGAGTGGCGCAAGTTTCTGTATTTGCTGCAGTAGAACAGTCAACAAGTAAAACGTCAGATGTGCCAATGTCATGGGAAACAATCTTGCAATTAGTTGATGCAACACAATCCATACTAATATGGGGGCCAATCGTCTGTGCGCCAACGCTCATTATTTCAGTTAATGTATCTGTTGTATTGGCACAATTATCATTAGCGCAGTCAACAAAAATAATGCTGTCTGCGATTGTTACGGCAACTTCATATGTATAGTATGCGAATTTACA
>CAYNEP010000022.1:0-9955 GCA_964396255.1 uncultured Gammaproteobacteria bacterium
TAGCAACTGAAATCAAACGATTTCCGGTGTATCTTATATTGGACAATATTTACGACACATACAATATTGGCGGTTTATTTCGATTGTCAGACGCCCTTGCAATAGAAAAGCTCTATATATGTGGCAATAGCGAAATCCCACCAAACATCAAGATCAAGCGCGCATCTATTGGCACATACAAAGTAGTTCCTTGGGAGTATAAAAATAACGCTGCTGACGCTATTGAGGACATAAAAAAGACAATTTTGAGCGTAGAAGATCAACTTCAAATCATTTCAATCGAACAAACAAAGTCGTCAATCCCCTACCAAACTATTACCTACAAAACCCCCGTTGCATTTATCGTTGGAAACGAAACAACAGGTGTCAGTAAGCAAGCGCTTGAAGCATCAACTCATATTGCTGAGATCCCCATGCACGGCATCAATATATCCCTCAACGTCATTGTCTCCGCCTCAATTGTAATGACCCATGCGTATAATTCTTTAAAGATCACTTAGGAGAGGTGGCAAATCCAATCTTATTTACATGTCGCCTACACCATTCCTGCAACCTTGAATCTTCCTTTGTTATTCTTTCTTTTGGATAATGCCGTGTAACCTCATCAAGTGCTCGTACCCAATCCTCTTCAAGTAAAGGTTCATCAATCGCTTCCTCGGTTAGTCCCCATCCCCTACCTTTTCTTTTTGCGATTCTACTTAAGAAATGACCTGCAGCACCATTACAAACATCAGCCAAATACCTGGGTGTCCAATTATCTGTGGCCTCGGCAATCTGTGTTAAGATTCTGACTCTATCTTCATCTGACGCAAATAATGGCTTCCCGAGTCGCTTACTCGCTGATTGCGCATGAATCTCAAGAATATTCCTTCTTGCCTCAAGTGTTGGAAATCCCAAATAGACAATCCTTCCAAATCTCTGTGGTTGAATTAATTGATCTGAAAAAAGTTCCGGATGATTTGTTGAGGCAAGTAAAAAGAATCCTCTAGATCGCACACCCGCCATCAAATTAAGCAGCGTGTTGTTAATATCAGCCTCAGCGGCCATCGTCTCAACATCATCAACCTGAAGAACAACAGGGATACCAGTTTGTTGGAAAATTTGTGAAATTCTTGGCAAAACAGTTTGTTTATTTGCGGGAGCCGCTATCTCACCTTTGAGAGTTAGTGCATCAATCGGTACAATAAAGACACCTGCATCAGCATGTAGCAAGCGCTGAACAAGCGCTGTCTTGCCAACTCCTGGAATACCAACCATTAATATTGACTGTGGCTCTTGCGATATGCCACGACTAAGATCAAGATTAGCAAGTGGCAAAATCAATTCTCTCTCGATAACGTCCAGGGCTCCCTCAAGACCATATAACTCTGGCTGCTCAACTCCCAATCGATTAAGCTCGTTATAAATAGCATACTTTAGATAATGCCCATCAATAGGTTCGCCTGTTTTTAAGATATGCGAGGTCTGTAACACTAATTCAACCATATCAACACCGCTCAGTCCCCCATCTCTGACCTCAACTACATATCTAGGATTACGTTTGAACGGCCTTCCAACAGGATCAGCAAAATACCCTGGGTGCATAAACCATTCTTCCGGATCTTTTCCTTGAAGCGTACTTGCGATTCCCTCATTTCCAGTTTCTCGATATACAAGGACTCCTTCATCAAGCCTATGAACTGGATCGTCAACGTTCCTTCCAAAACACCAACCCAATTGCGTCCCTCGAGGGCTTTTTTTTCTAAGATGTGCCTGACGAGTATCTGTAGGATCTGGATATCTAGAAGCTTTCAGGATTCCTTTATATCCTGGCCTTCGCCTGGTTTGTGTTGATTGACCATACAAATCCTCAGCCACTCGCTCAAGTGCACAAATCTGCTTATCTGTGATTTCGTCCATTCCAAAACGCGCCTGCAACACATGCGCAATAGGATTTACAGGATTCTCAGTTGAAATACCAATAACTCCCAAATGAATCGGAGCTAGGCAATCATTTTGTGCAATTGTATCTCTGGTCCATCCACAAATAGCCTCAGCTACTCTGGGGTCTGCTAGATTTGCCCGATGAATTAAAGGATTCTGTTCACCAAGTGTAGGAGTTGGCTTTTCGACTAAAGCCATTGCCTCGCCGGAGCCGTTTAGATGAATTTGCTGTCTGCGTCTTAAGTCTTCTAGGTTCATGGAGCCCTATTATACTATAGGTAAGAGATTTTTTACATGCTCGAAGGGAGACTCTTCTGAGCCCAAGGGGGGAATCGGACCCCCGACCTCTTTCTTACCAAGAAAGCGTTCTACCACTGAACCACTTGGGCAAATAATTTACTGAGGCTATTATATCAAAGTAAAGACCTTAAAATAGCAAAAATATTACTTTGCCTCTATACTATGTGTAGTAGCATGGCCACACTCAAACCATTAGAGTCACCTGAAAAAAGAAGAAAAACACTCATTGTTAAGTCATCTTTTCTGGTATTAGTTGGACTACTCACGCTTTTTATGCATATTTACCTGAAAAACCGCCCCATATCCCCCCCGGCGCTTAAAGAAGGGAAGCCCGTTGCCAACTCCTCCCCATCGGTTTTAGGCGTCAAGTCTCAAGAAGACCTCGTCACGAAACTTCAAAATGGGGTAAAAGATATACGCTCAATGATAGATCCATATATTGATCAAGCACAAACAAAAGGCACCGAGGTGATCAACAATACAACAGAGGCTGTTGAGGATGAGGCATTTGATGTTGCATTCGACCGAGCAGTAGTCCCGGTCATAACCAAAATTAACAATCTCCCCAAAGACCAACAAACTCAAATCAAGCAAGCAATCTGCAAGTAACCCATAGTAAAGTTGACTGATATCTTATAGTATTGACAAGTACTGTACTATAGTGTACAATACTCACTGTATGAAAAAACAAATCGTCATCGCTGCTTTGTTTATGGTTGCCATCATGGCAATTGTATCAACCGCAAGCGCTGCTCAATACGGTCCCTACGGTGGTCAAGAATCATCTGCCAATATTATGGTAGATAAGTTAGTTGCTGTTCCTCATGATAACAAGGGGTCAGTTACCTATACTTATGTTGATAACTTGTCACGAACTGACTACAAATTTAAATCAGGTAACTACATCTTTTTTAAGATAAAAGTACAAAATACTAGCAACAAGACACTCACAAATGTCACTGTTGAAGATACATTCCCAATGTACTTGGAGGTGTTTCCTGAAAACTATACCTATGACAAAAGCTCACGTAAGTTAACCTTATCTATGGGGACACTTGAAAAAGGTGAGACTAAAGAAGTCACACTTAAGGCTCGAGTGCTACAACAAGCACAGCTTCCAAGTGATCAAGGACTCTTTTGTATAGTCAACTCAGTTAAAGCTTGGAGCGGTTCAGTGTCTGACACTGATAACGCACAGCTTTGTATTGAAAAACAAGTTATGGGAACCGATACCAAAGGTGGCGTGCCTGCACCTAAAGAAATCCCATCAACAGGAGCTGAATTCCCACTCTTTATGACATTAGCCTCAGTCTCAGGTTACCTGGGCATGAAGCTTAGGAACTTCAAAAAGAGCTAAACAGCTATCTAACACATTAAACCCGTTCCATACTATGGAAGTTCTTGAACTTACCAATGGACAAGGAAGGGATAAATACAATGTGGCCGCAAGTCAGTAAACTCGCGTCACAAAAGCCCGCGTGTTATAATACCCAATGGCTGAACGAACAGAATTCAAAGGGGGGTTTATTGTAGGAGCTGTCACGACTGGTCTAAGTATGCTCTGCATTGGAGGTTTCATATTAAGTCGCATATTGGGAGACGGGCAAGCAGATGACCCAAATGCTCGTCGTTTTGTATGTAGCGCATATGCAACAGTCCCGCCAGGAGGTTATCTCGGAAGCTTAGCCATGCATTATAGACTAACACCTGAGGAAATCGCAGCTGCCAACGGCCTCAAAAATCCCAATCTCATTCATCCCGATGTTCCTTATTGTATTCCAGCAACCGTAACTCCTGCCCCGACAGCCACATCAACTTCGTAAGAAGATTAAATAACGAATTCCCCGTCTTTGTAGATTATTTTTTTGATCCCGCCGGGAAGTGTCGCCTCAACGGTTCTATTGTGTGTTGCGATAATGTCGGTGTGCTCAACTGACTCATTAAACCCTAACTTTTCCCAGTCTTTTGGTTTCATGCTCTTGACATCCCCTGTATAGGTATCATGATAGGACGCCCCGACAGCTAAATGTGTGTTGCCATGCTTCCCACCAAAATTCTCGTCAAATAATGTATTGGCCATAAACTTATTTATTTTTGAGTGACGCCTATCAGTAAGCGAATACTCCCCGACCTTGTCTGCATTCTCTTGTTTCACGAGCTCCTTAATCAATTTTTCATTTTTCTGCGCTGAGGCCTTAATTACTTTTCCGTTTTTGAACGTCAAATGAACATCTTTCACAATCGTCCCATATCGATACAGTGGCAGGTCAAAGAAAATCGTCCCTTCAGTCCCTCTCCAATCAGGTGATGTAAAAAGTTCAAAACTTGGAATATTTGCGCCTCTCCCACCTATAAATCGTCTTGTTGCCCCAAGAGTCAGCCACAAATCAGTGTCTTTTGCTGTTACGTGCAATTTCTCAATTTTAAGTTTATTGAGCTTCTCAAGTGTTACTTTAATTTGATCAAACACTCCTCTCCACGAAGCAATTGGATCTTTTTCGTTCAAAAAACAAGCCGATTCAATCTGTTTCCAATATTCTTTGTCTGTAATTCCCGCCTGAGCTGCCATTCCTGGAGTTCCATATAAACAAAGCGTCCATGTCAATTTCCCATTATCCTCTTTCTCCCAAAGCCACTTTCTCAATTTTTGCAATTGCGTCTGACCCTTCATAATTTTCTTAGGGTCAACACCTTTTAGATACAAGGGGTCATCATGTGAGAGTAGATAAATCCTATGATCAATAGTGTCAACAAGTGCTTTTGTGTACTTTTCAGGGAAAAAGGCAAGCTGCTCATCTGAGGCTGTTTTATAAAATGTTTGGGCAAAATCCTCATAAGAAACTTTTGTAATTGGAAATGCTCCACGCTCCAAGATTCGCTTGTAGACTTGTAACGCTAGAGGGTGAGATGGACTGTCGTAATGAACATATACAACATCTTTTTGCTTAATGCCTTTCCCCGCACCAAGTGCGAAATCAATCAAAACCTTTGCATAGTTATATAGAATCTTCTCAGAAGGCACGTACATACGAAGTATCATACCACAGGAGCTATTGTTTTAAAATTGAAGTTGAACCATACACGACATGATGTTTAATGTTTGGCTCTGGCGTTGCCCTTATACCTGAAGTAGGTTGAGGTGTGGGTGTTTTGGGCACCAACTCTTGTACGCTACTTGTGTCGGCACCAGATTTGATAACCAGACCAGTAACAAACCCTGCCAAAAGAATCCAATCTTTTATGTTTGACCCGAACTGTTCTCTTTTATTTTGTTGACGATTCACTCCCCTACGCTCATCCATTACCCCTATGGTACAGATTTTGATCTAAGATAGTCAAGAAAGGTGTTACTGTTCGAATTGGCCAATGACAATCATAAGATATTCAACTAAAAGCTCATCGAATCTTCCCGACTGTAAGTATCTATCATATTCATGATGTAATAAATCATAACAAGCTATGCGAGTTGTATCTAAAAGAAAATCATATTGTTGTTCTTTACTCCGCGCTGCCCCCTTGAGCCTACTATTTACAGACGCTTTACAATACAGCGCATCAGCGAGTCCTCCAGCTAAGGTAAACTTCATATGATGGTCAGTCCCTTTATATTGTGGCCATAAAACAAGGTTTTTTCTTGATAAGAATCTAAAAAATGGACCGCCTTCCCTGGCGTTACTTTCTCTCTGAGGCAGATGATAAACATTGCGAATAAGAACAGGCATGGCAAACCCCCTCTGCAAAGCGCCCGCATTATGATCTCTAATATAGTTTACAGCCAAAACAGCAGTCTCGCCTGCTAGCTCAGATATGTGTGTATACAGATTTCTTTTTGACTCTGTATAGGAATCTAAGATATCAAGATCTGGTTTATAATCAGTCTCTAGTAACTTTGAAGCTTGGCCAGGAAACAACATGCGATCACCCACAGTCTCCATCTTATTTGCGGGTTCCCCTCCATTTTGCTTTCTTCTTCTGAGAGGATTTGGTCTGTCTTCTCCCTCGCCAGATGTGGAAATTGGAGTTGAGATTGCATGTGGCACATGTGTTGGCATCTGAAAAGAATGCCTATAGCCTACTCTAAATGTTCCATGACTGAAATCAAATGTCCCAACATCAGCCAAATCAGTTTGGTCAGGATCGGTTGCGATTCCAACACTATGTAATAGTGCCTGACCAAATCTTCTTCCATATTTTGATCGACTTTTATTTTTTGTCTTAGGTTCACTTATGGGATGAAATTGAAAATATGTTGCTCTCTCGACTCCGTCTGCATCACTCCAAAAAACCTCTGCTGTTCTTGGACTATGAGCAGCCATATCAAATTCCATATTAAATTGACTTCCTCCTTGTAAGTTAACAACTCTCAATAACACCTGGGGAGAGCCGTGACGCTCAACTCTCTCAACTTGCACCGAGCCTAATTCTCTCAAGGCAGTCTGTACACGTCGCGAAGTTGCAAAATCAGGCCACACACTCTGTGTTATTGTGCGATGCCCATCTCGGAGCCCTGCAATAAGATCGGCGCAATCCCTACCAACCCAACTTCTATCCCTTGTCATAAATCGAAGTTCATCTTCAAGTGAGCTTTTTCTTGCCGCTACTTTTGTTTTCAGATATCTCAGCCCCATATATCCAGCGCCGATAATTCCTACTTCCAACATTTTTTCTTGAAAAATATCGGCAAGATTAACAGCCATAACAATACTTGCTGACGCTGCCCAACGTCCGTCGTAAATACCCTTCACTATAGCTTCATTACGTTCCGCTCTACTAATTGCCTGACGCAAAGGTTGAGCACGAGCATTATTTATTTCGATTAATCGTTGAGTTACCTCGCTTTCAATATATCCAACTCTCATGATGATGCGTGTTTACGACTTATGATATGGTGATTTTTGGACGCTTGACCTAACAAGCGCGTTAGTAAGTTCACTGTCTTCATGTCAATTTCCTGACCAGACATAGCGCATTCTTTCATCTTGGCCAATTGGTCGTAAGATTCCTGCGCTAATTCGATCATAATCTCTCGCCAATAAAGTTTTTCCTTCCTTTTGAGAGAGGCTAATTTTGGAATCTGCTGATCTGACTTCATTATTGCAACAACAAATGCTCCAACAAGTAAATATCTGTTATGATAGTTGCGACCGCTCCCTCCAAAGGCAACTCCATTTCTAACACAAGCCGCAAATGAATCATCAACAATAGACGATTTTCTTAACTTGTTAAAAAGATTGCAGACATCAAGTGATGTAAGATCATCTGGAAAGCTCTCAAACTGACCCAATGCCTCAAGAACCCTCTGGCTCACTATTCCTCTTAGGGCTCTTCTATCATCTTCGTCAAGTATTCTTCTCTCAGAACTATCGCCATCTGGAAGTAACTCTAAATATCTACCCATTACCTCACTAGTACTATCAGGAAACTGCATTTGTAATGAGATAGTTTCATCAACTCCCCTTCTCCTTCTTCTTATCCTTTGACCACCTCCAACATGACTACCATCTACTTGTTCAGGTTGTGACCGCACCCCCTGAGGGGTTTTGTTTGGCCGTTGACCCTGATGAAATGCATAAACATCATATGATCCACTTTCAAGCTGAAGAGTAACAGCATAGCAGGCGTTCATATGGCAATCATCATCAGCCTCAGTACTAGTTAATAACGCCAAATGTTGTTTATCAACAGGAATTGATTCTGGTCTAACTTTTTTGCTATCATCGCGCTCAACGGGTCTGAAAATCAATGTTGTTGACTGAGGATGGTCAGTGGTTCCAAAAAAAATCTGTGCTGCCTCGGGAATAACGTGCTTAGTGTTAAACACAATTGAGACCGGACTTGGCTCGCCCTCTTCTCTATCTTTTCTCTGATCAAGTCTAATCACCATTCTTGAGTTACCCGGACTAGACTGCGCAGTAACACTCTGTAAACCTTTCAAAGACTGGCCCACTGCAAACTGATCCTCGTAACATGTCCACAAAGATCTTGCAACAGGTCCCGTCGAGCTTTTTATACTGCTTAAGAATTGTTGCGTGTCACGAGGAAAACCCTCAAATATTTCCCCCAAGTTTCGAGCGTGCCTTCGCCAGCGCCAACTCTGCGTAGTCTGTGCAACAACCGCAACTCCCAATACGCCAATCACGCCAATCTTAATCTGGGGTGGTAGTTCTGTATTAGCAATGACCGTAGACACGAGTCCGCTTCCAAATGTTGTGATAATTTGTGACCCATAGTTGAGTGAGATTTGCTCGTCTAGACTACGCACATCCTCGCTGGGCATACCCAAGCTGAGAGCCATCGCACTGGTAATTTCACTTTCATGTATATTTTTTGCCATTTAGGCTCATAGTATATATGATATGCGTCAAAATAACAACGTTGTTGCGCGTGAAAAAAGTCGCTTAATATTGCTATACTTGAATGATATGCAGACGCAAGATCTTGTTTACCTTCAGATCAGGAACCCAAAAGATGACGAAACACCCATTGAGGCCGCAACACAAATCTTTGCTTCAGGATTCCCATCGCACACAAAACTCTGGAAGGCTTTCTTAAATCCTCCAGTTCACACCTCGTTTGAAATGTATCTCCTTGGCCAAACAATCTACTTTTATATAACAGCCCCCAAATCAAAAGAGACATTTATGGAGAGTCTTATTTATTCAAGCTATCCAAATGCCCGCATTACAAAAACGACAGACCCAGTAGAAATTGTCAAAAAGTCGCCTTCGGTCGTGTATGGCGAGCTTATATTAACTAATTATTTTTATCTTCCACTAAAAACGTTTGCTGACTTTAGAAATATCGACCCCCTTTCATCGGTTGTTGGATTTTTGGCAAAAACTCCACCAAATTTTAAAGCTGGGATCCAAATTCTAACGGGACCTGCAACGATTCCCTGGCAAAAAAGCGCAACCAAAGCTGCACAAACCTCAGTTGCAGACTCAGCCGCGTCAGCTGGCCAAATGCACACAAAATATGTTCCAAATCCTGAAAAATTCCAGATTACTAAAAAAACCGCATATCAAGGTGGACACGTGTTAGTCAGACTCATTGGGGGCGGACCTGACAAAGAATCAACTCAAGCATATCTCACTCATCTTGCAGGAACCTTTGGGGCTTTTGCACTGGGAGAAGGCAATCAATTTGCACTGAAAAAACCTGGGAATTTCGACCGTGAAAAGTTCCAAGTCAGATTCGCAAATAGAGCAAGCGGCTTATTTGAACGACGACTCCAAATCCTCAACGCAGCAGAACTTGCAACCATCTGGCACCCACCAGGAATTCTCTTGGGAGGTATTAAAAATATTGCATGGGGCAAGACATTGTCGGGCGAACCTCCAGAAAATCTTCCAGTTGTTGAGGGATTGACTGACGAACAGAAGAAAGAGTACAACTTCTTTGCTAAAGCTGAATTTAAAAATCGAGATCAGATATTTGGAATCAAAACCCCTGACAGGCGCAAACACGTCTATATTATTGGAAAAACTGGAGCGGGTAAATCAACGCTTATTGCTAATATGGCAATTGATGACATCAGACGCGATCGCGGGATTGGCATTATCGATCCTCACGGAGATTTATGTGAAATTATCCTCGACTATATCCCAAAGCGTCGCATTGCAGATGTTGTTTACCTTGAACCATTTGATCTTGCCCGTCCGTTTCACTTAAATATTTTGGAGTTTCAAAATAAAGAGCAGCGAGATCTTGTGGCCTCAGGCATTGTCTCGAT
>CAYNEP010000023.1:0-9607 GCA_964396255.1 uncultured Gammaproteobacteria bacterium
TATAGGATATAGTAAGACAGCACGATATAAATATTGTAGAAACAAAGCAACTGCAAAACAGAGGGGAATTATTTTTGATATAAGTTATGACCAATTTTATGCTATTTTTAATGACGATTGTTTTTATTGCGACGAACCCAATTTTATAGGACTTGATCGTATTGATAGTGATAAAGGATATGTAATTGATAATATATGTCCTTGTTGTTACAGGTGTAATGTGGCCAAAAATACTATGACTCAAGAAGAATTTATTAACCTTTGTAAGAAAATCGCAAAAAAATGGAAATAAAAGTACCATATAAACCCCGTAATTGGGCCAAATCATTTCATAACTCAACTAAGCGTTGGATTGTTTTGGTTTTACATCGGCGGGCGGGGAAAAGTACTGCAATTTTAAATCATTTACAAAGAGATGCACTCCGTATCCCTAAATCAAATTATAGTTATATTGCGCCGACGTACAAACAAGCTAAGAGAATAGCTTGGGATATTCTTAAAAATATTAGCCGTTGTGTCCCCGGTATGGACTGGAACGAAAGCGAATTGACTGCAATATACCCGAATGGATCAAAAATATTCCTTGCTGGATCAGAAAATGTTGATGCTTTTCGTGGTATTGCGTTGTGGGGAGGAGCGCAAGATGAATCAGCCCAACAACCACCAAACTTGTTCACTGAGGTTATATCTAAAGCATTGGCCGATCACTTGGGATATTGGATATGGGCCGGAACACCGAAAGGTAAGAATGACTTTTGGAGAACATACAATGCAGGATTACAAAACACTGATGAGTGGACTGTGGTATACCATACGATCGATGATACGCTTAAAAATGAATCTGGTGAGGTAGTAGATAACCTAAAAGTAGCCCTAGAAGACGATAAACGCCTCGTAACGATTGGTAAGATGACTAATGATGAGTTTATGCAGGAATGGTACAACTCGTTTGAGGCAGCGATTAAGGGAGCATATTACATGAATGAGATAGCACAGGCTCGTAATGATGGGCGTATTATGCCTATTCCCTATGATAAAGAGCTTGCTGTGCATACTGTAGTCGATCTTGGTGTTGGTAGACAGCTCGCTTGTGGTTTTTATCAAGCTTCTGGGCCATTTGTGCGCATGATAGACTGTTGGACTGGTAGTGAAGATGGGAAAGAGGGTATACCAGAACTAATTAAAATGCTCAATTCTAAGCCATATTTATATGGAAAACACTTTGCACCGCATGATGTCAGAGCAACTGATGTTGGTACTGGTAAGACAAGATGGGAATCTGCTAGTGAACTCGGTATCGAGTTTGAAGATATACCAATGATACCGGTTGTTGATGGTATTGAATCAGGTAAACTATTTTTTAGTAAATTATATATTGATAGTAAGAAGTGTGAATTTTTTATTGACGCTATTTCTCAGTACAGAAGTGATTGGGATGAAGACAAACAGAAATTTGGGGATAAACCTTTACACGACTGGACTTCTCACTATGCCGATGTACATAGATACGCTAGTATTGTAGCCCCAGAGTTTGATAATTACTTTATAAAACCACAAAGGAAGCGAGATAATGATGATCCAAATGATATTGATGATGACTTGATGGAGAAGTTTGATCGTTTTAGTGTTATATAGTTTTCCACACAGTTGCATATTTTATTTGACAAGCATATAATTAAGATAGTGTTTACTTCATGTCAATGGTGCTAGGGGAATCATGAAGCCCCTAGCACCATGGAAAACAAAACTAATGGTGAGGAATCTAAAAAAGAATCAGAGGCGCATAAGAAACATGTGCCTGTTAAATATACCCCACACGAACTGCACGAAAGATCAGAACTTATAACTGCTGTATCAAGAGCACGTGATGATCGTGAAGCTCCGCATGCAGAATTTGATGGTATGACATATTGTGAGAACTACGACACTAACAAGCGTGCGGACATGTCGTATATTCCTCCTAAAATAAATAAATATGATAAGCGTATTGTTACTGGTATAACCCGTGAAAAAGATAATACTCTATTATCGGCTTTGTTATCATACAACTTCCAGCCGGATATCACAGTGTACGATGATACAGAGATGGTATTTCCTGAATTGGGCAATAATATGGAGGATTTAGTGAAAAAATCACGAGAAATTGAGAAATATGGAACAATAAGACCATTGATATATCGTGAATTGATATCACAAGGTGATGTATTCGTTGAGGAGATGTGGCAATGCGTATATACACCTGATGTTGAGAATGTAAATAACTGGAAGCCAGGCCAAAAGATTGCCGATGCGAAGTTTGAAAATAAGGTTAAGTCAAGAAAGATGGAGCGCGCGGCTGTTAAATTACATCAAGGTAAGAACTGTTATGTTGGTAATTTCTGGGGGGACATACACGAGAACCAAGATATCGTGTTTACATACGAGATTATTCCTCGTGGGATAGCAAAATCTATTTATGGGACTTGGGATAGATGGGAATCAGTACCATACGAAGTAGATAACACAATAATTCTAAATGATACTGGACTTGTATACAACGAATGGAATCTAACTGCAACAAACAAAGATCAAGTTGGGGTACTTAAAATACAACAGAAGTTTAAGAATCGTTATATGATAATGCTAAATGGGGTAATGATGTTACCTGTAGACTTTCCATTATCTGAAATATCACCAGACGGAGAATATACAATCAAGCATAAAGTCTTAGAGGGTATTGTAGGTTGTGCGTATGGAAAGGGCCAGCCAAGTAAAACAAAAGTGGATCAAGCCGTGCATGATGAGTTCTTGCGTTTGATGATCTTGCGTGAAGAGCAAGCAGGAGCGCCACCTATGGGCTATAAGGGTAAGAAAGTGCTATCCCCAAATATATATTCTCCATGGAAAATAACAAATGATATGAAAGAGGGGGCATTGTTCCCTATATTACCTCCAAGTACAGGACTCGGGAATGCTGATTTCTCCATGTACCAACTTATTAAGACTGCTATTGACGACAAAACTATCAATGCAACCTTTGCTGGTGAAGAACAAGGCAAAGGAAGTATTACAGCTACACAAATCATGCAAGAAAAGCAAGCACAGTTATTAAAACTTGGGCTTAATTTTGATGCTATTAAAGAATTAGAAAAGGAATTGGTGTGGGCGCGTATTGGTAACTTGATAATGCACTATTCTAAGCCGGTAGATAGAAAAGCGAACGTAGATGAAAAGACTATTGAGGATGTATATACACAACTTTCAATGGAAACTACACTACCAAACGGCAAGAACGGTATTAAAATATTCAGATTTACTGATAAACCATTCCCTGAGGTGCGTGATCAAATGGCCGAGGAGGATGTACTTAAAGAACATTATGGCAAAGAGACAAGCATTGTTTACTTTAATGGCCCAGAGTTTATGAAAGTGTTGAAATACCACTGGGTTGTAAACATTGTACCGACACAAGAGAACAGTGATCAAATAGAGGGACAACTCTTTGTTGAGAACTATCAGAAAGCAAAAGAACTGTTCGGTGAACAGTCATTGAACTACGAATATGGCAAGGAACGCTTTGCTATCCATATTAAAGAAGATCCTAGTAGGTACTTCTTACAAGATGGTGGTATGGGCGTACTGGCTATGTTACAAGCATCTTCGGGTATGGTTGGTGGCCCGATTGCTGGAGGATCTCCGGCAGGTGCTGGGGGAATGGGAATGGTACCCCCAAAATTGTCAGCAATAAAATAGTTTATGAAAAACAAGATACTAGCGTGGCTTTTTAAGAGTTACGCTAAAAAGGTTAATGATGAGGCGCAAAGTACGTTAGAACTCAAAATAGACGCATTTAAAGCTACTCTTGATATCAAGGACTTAATTCGTGAGCGATTAAAAGGCATTCGACCAAATAATCCTGAGGACAATTCTATTTTACAGAATCACCTCGCTGGATTAGATGATCTAACTAGGTTGGCATTCCTTTCAAAGGCTTATGACATTTTAGAGAATAATACTACTTTTAAGGTGGTATTAGAGTCGCTTATTGTAGAGCAGGAGCATTTCTCCATATTACATTCCGATGGTATGTCGGAAGTAAACTTTGGTCGAGCAACAATAAATGGGGTTATGCTTGTTGAAGATACATTGAGTACACTAAAAACTATGTACTTGAATGAGAAAGATAACAATAAGGTTATTACTAAAGACGAGAGTTTTGAAGTTATTTAATTATTAGTTAAACATAAATATAATCTATGAACCTAGATGAAGCATTAAAAGAAATAGAGACATTAAAGGCAAAGAACACTGCCCTAGAAGCAGAAAATAAAGAGTTTGTAACAACAAATACTGATCTTGCAAAGACAGTAGAAGATTTAAAAGCACACACAAAGAACCAAGCCGATAACTTTAAGAAGTTACGGGATATGAGTGATGCCGAAAAAGAACTATATACAGAAAAGGAGCTAGAACTTATGAAAAGAAATGAAGCAATAGAAGAACAGCAAGTGTTATTTAAAAAAGAGCAAGACGAATTTAAACAAAAGCAAAAAGACGCTATTATTGAAAATCTTGTTACTAAATATGCTAAAGGCGATAAGGAATTGGCATCTCAAATTAAGATCAATCTTGGTAAATTGAACCCCGAACTTATCAATCCAGCTATTACAGAGGCAGAATTGACTCCACATGTCGAGAGTGCTTTCAATATGCTTGGGATAAAACAAAGTCCTGATGCCTTGCGTGAGGCAAATAACTATTCAGGTGGTGTAGTAGAAGTTAAGAGTGAGAATGATTTTTCTAATACACAAGCAGGCAAAGAACTAGCCGGATCAATGGGCTTAAATATAGGTAAAGTCGATACTAACAACAATAAACAATAATATATATGGCAGATAAAACAAAAACAATTAAAGCTGGGGCCGAAGATAATGGCGAGGAAATAGTAAAACCTACTACAGTACAGGTACCAAAAGAAAAGACAATCGAGGTAAGTGAAGCTACATTGCGTAAACTAATTGCTTCAAATGAGAAATTGACACAGCAAGTAGATGCTCTTAATTCAAATGCTGTATCCACACAAGCAAACAATGGAATGGTGGTACGCAGGAAAGTTAAAGAGAGTGATATCCGCCTACGCAAATGGGATAACAAGTATGTCATAGGGTTAGAGAATATTGGTACAGAAAAACGCCCTATTTATATCTATGATATTATGGATAAAGAAACTCGTAGGGCAGTACAATATGTTAATCTTATTCTTGAAGATGGGAGCAAAGTTGAGAAAGTGGATTATATATACTTCCTACGAGATGCGGAAAATGTACCAAATTGTCGTGTAGTTGAGAAAGTTGAACATGAAGAAGTAAAGGAATATGGTATGATTCCAAAGAAAGATATGGCCGAGAATGGATATGGAATGTTTGAAACTATGGTACTTGTACCGGTAGAAGTTACTACAAAAACATATACATTTAAGATAAAGGTAGCTGATCGTGATGAATTATTAGAAGTTAATAGCCAATGGGCGAATTTATAATTTATGGCAACTAAAACAATTAAATTTAAAGAACTCCAAAAGATTGATGTTATTTATGGACAATTTTTAAATGATCCTGTATTATCAAAAACTAAAATGAGTTATGCTCTTAAAAGGTTTATAGAATCCAATATTAAATTTTTTAAGGAATATAATACAGGATTGCAAGATTTACGCATTGATAATGCTCTTGTAGACGAAAAGACAAAAGAATTACTAACTGACGAAAAGAATCCTAGAGGATTTAAGTATGGTAAAGAGGAACTTAAAAAACTTCTCAAAGAAGAGAATGACTGGATGGATAAATTTAAGGAAAAAGATTGTGATGTAGAAGTATATATTTGTAAAGACACAGCAGGAGCTGATCTATCGGAAGAAGACATTGAAATATTAAAAGGTTATGTAATATAATTATTAGTTAATATATAAAATATATGGATAAAAAAGATATGAGCGTAAAGGATTTGAGAGTTTTAGCTACTAATTTTGGCCTAGCTGATGAGGCATATATCAAGAAAGCTAAAAAAGAAGAGCTTATTGCTTTAATTTCTGACTGGGAAGTAAGAGAACTATCAACAAAATCAGAGATAAGCAATGAAATTACAGAAATCACACCAGAATTTGTTGCACCAACTGAAACATTTGAGGGCAAGAAAGTGTTATCGGTCGAGGATAAAGAACTTAATGGCAAGACATATAAAAGTATTACAGTAGAGGGTGGTGTTACTTATATGGTAGCTAAATAATATGAGCCAAAAAAAGATAAAACAAGCTAAAAAGGCAGAGAGAGACTGGACTGCTGAGCGTGATGCACGTTGTATTCCTGTTGTTATGGAGATAATTAAACTTATGGGTACAATGGAAAAGGCCCCAATAAACTCCGATACAATGTCAAAACAAGAATGTTATGATATATACTTTGATATGAATAAAAAAGTAAATAATATCCTTGTAGAAAATAACATTGACATCACTTCTGACATGGAATATATATGGCAATGTATTACAGAAATAACTACTATTATCCAAAAAATAGTAAGTGATTCTCTAAAAAGGAATGATTCTATCCTACAAGATGCTATTTATGGTGTTAAAGAGGGTGAGCCAGCATTATATACAGCAGTAAAACTAGGTAAGATGTTGGAAAAGAAAGAGCAAATTGCAGAAGCAATCAACAAAATACTTGCTACTGAATAAATATCGTTATATAATATTAAGGCTCGTGGGATAAACTCCCACCCTAATATTGAAACAAAGATCACCTACTCGGTGGTTTTTGTTTTTGGTTTATCCACATATTTGCATTATTATTTTTATGGTTGTATAATTATAATATTGAGATAGGTTGGTAATCTCTCTGCACACAACTTAATTCGGTCTTGGTGTATGACTTGTAGCAATATGCTTTAAATAGCAGAAGCAATATACCCCCTACAATTCGGTTGGTACGCGTATAGTACTGGGTACGAGATTCATTTCTCGTACTTTTTTGTGTCTCATTATTATCTTAATTTATTTAAACATTTTATGTTCAAACGAAAAGAAGACAAACATGACGTAAAGTATTTCAAGAAAAAGGCATCTACTGCTTTTACCAATGGTGGTCTAACTACTGTTGATTCAAACGGTTACCTTATTCCTGCAACTGCTTCTACTGTCAATCACGTTGGTGTAATCATGAAAGCAGTTACATCTGCTGATTCTGATTATGCTTCTGCAACATTTGTCCCAGTGGACATGTGTCGCCCGAACGATTTGTTCATTGCTGACGTATCAGCAGGAACTGTCGCTCAAACTGCTGTTGGGGCCTACTACGATTTGGCCTCAACTGGCGCATCGGTCGATCTAAGTGCTACATCTGTGAAAGCAGTGTATGTACAAGACATTCTTACAGCAACAAGTCAAGTGATCGTTATGGTCAACTCAATGGCTGGTGTTGATGAGACTGGTTAATAGTCCATTATTAGTTAATATTTAATCTTATATGCAAGGAACATTATTGAATACAATCACCTTTTCTGAATTGACTGACTTGATCCGTAAGGAATGGGTAGTTACCCAAAACATGATCAAGCCTCAGGCGATGCAAATCTACATCACTGATCCAATCGGTAAAGGTCAAGGTTCTACAAAGCGTTACGATGAAATTGATACTGAAACTTACGCTAAATTAAAGCGTCAAGGCGAAGCTGTACAAAAGGCTTCTGTAGGTGTTGGTTACAATGTAACAATGGCTAAGAAGCGTATCGGTCTTGAAATTGATATCACACAAGAAATGCGTGATGAAAACCGTTACCCAGAAGTAGGTGCTTTGATCACAAATCTTACACACTTCTGTCCACAACGTATCGAACTTGATGCTACACACAGACTGACTTTCGGTTCTGCTGTATCTTATGTAGATATGGATGGGGAAACTGTTGATATAACAGGTGGAGATGGACTAGCTATCTTTTCTGCTGTACACACATTGAAGTTTTCTACAACAACTTGGTCAAACATTGTTTCAGGTAATCCAGTATTCTCACAAGGAGCATTGGAGGCGGCTGAACTCTTGACAACAACTGACATTTTGAACAACTTTGGTGATAAGCGTGTGATGAATTTCAACACAATTATCACTGGAACAGATCCGAATACAAAGAATGCTGTAAAGCAATTCCTAAATTCTACATCTGATGTTGATCAAAACAATCCGGGGGTTGTGAACGTTTACCAAAACTCTTATACACATCTAGTACTTCCACAATTAGCTACAACAGCTACTGGAGCGAACGATAGTACAAAGAGACGTTACTGGTTCTTGGCCGCTCTACAGCAAGGCCCTATGGGTCTACAGGCCTACCATGGTCTATGGGAGAAAGCTCACATGGTTGCTTCACCTGCATCAGGTAACAACATGGAAGATCCTCACAAGGATATATGGTCGTGGGGGACACGTGCGGGGTATGGATTTACATTCGTATCTGGTCGTGGAATCATCGCAAGTCTTCCAACTTCCTAGTCTCGAAACTAGAAGTTACTCAATCCTCTTTTGGGTTGAGTGTAGGGTCTCCTCTAAATATGCCAACCATATATTGGGGAAACTACACTCAGCCCGAAAGTGATTGATTATTAAAATAATCGTGCGTCTATGGGATAAAACCCTAGGTGGTGGTGGGGCGCACAGCAAACAAATTATGTATAATTTTAACTTAAATAGTGGATGGGGTAGCGTGCTTATGCAACAAATTGCATCTGCTGTTGGCCCTGTTATTGGCCGTATATTCATCGTGGTTGAAGATTCAGATCCATCTGTAATCCGAGATATGATGCGCGACATCGTTGTCCCGGATGCAAATGGAACAATTCGTTTCTTTGAAACACTTGAGGCGGCTTACTCAGCTTGTACTACAAATGCTAACGACGTTATTTTACTAAATGGTCAAACAACTCATGCTTTATCAGCTGGTATTGCTTGGTCTAAAAACAGAATACACGTTATTGGTATGGATGGCGGAGGTCGTCTTGTACAGCAAGGTGCTAAAGTACAACTTTCAGGTGCTGTAGACTCAGCATACGTTCTAAAAGTTACAGGTGTTAGAAATAGCTTTAAAAATATTAAATTTATTCAATCATCTACACACGCTAATGCTCTTACTGTATTGCAAGAGGGTGGCGAGGGTAACCTTTATGAAAACTGTTCATTCGTATTCGGAGTAGTAGATAATCTTGACCAAACAACAGCTCACGAAGTATTAGCTGGATCTGATTCTGCTACATACTTAAATTGTACTTTTGGTGCAGATACACTTCTTACAAGTGCGGCTCGATCAGTATTCCATATTGATCAAGTTACTACTTCACAAGAATTTAAGAGTAATATCCTAAAAGAATGTTACTTTATAATCTCATCTTCAAGTTCAACAGCTACATTCGTACGTCTTGATGCTGTAGGAGATATTCTATTCTCTAACATCTTTGATCGTTGCGTATTCGTAGCCTCAGTTGATAGTGCTGGTGGTGCTGCGCTTGCCGAAGCATCTCAAACAGGGACATCAACAGTAAAAGGTTGTTTAGCTTACAACTACTGTTCAGCTTTCAACGTTA
>CAYNEP010000024.1:0-9545 GCA_964396255.1 uncultured Gammaproteobacteria bacterium
AGAATACAACCGTAAACATCGGACTTATCAACGGGGGTAGTGCGACTAATACAATTCCAGACTGCATTACGCTCAAGGGCGATATTAGAAGTACACATAAGAATGATTTTGAATCTACTGCAGAGACAATATCAGAGTTTTGTCAATTGTCCTCAAGAGAGACTCACAATAGAGTGACGTTTGAGAATATTCTGTACGCATCTGGCTACAATCACAATGAATCCTCAGACGAGATTACAAAAATTGAATCAATCTATAATAGGAATAAGATAAATCTGACGCCCATTGCAACAACAGGCGCGTCAGATGCAAACTATCTGAATGAAATTGGAATCAAATCGTTTTGTCTGGGCAATGCGGTGATTGACCCACACACCACAAGCGAACGAATTAGGATTGCTGATCTTCATAAACTTGGCACGGTCATTAAAGATCTCATCGAACATTTCTAAGGCACTAATTTATCTATACAAAATCCATTATTGCACTCAATAATAGGACAATGACTTCTGTTCCCAAACATGTCTATCGTTTTTTGTGAACATTCGGGAAATGGCATACAGTCCTCAATGGTAAGGCACTTCTTTGATGTCACATCAGATGGGGTGGGTATATTATTAGTCGTAACTGTAGGTCCTTGCTCATTTATTAATGCATGTGTTATTGTTGGTCTCAAATGTCCAGATCGATAGACCGACTTTCTACCCATCCAGAATGAAAAACCTGAGATGATTATCAGACAAACCACAACTGGAGCTATCCATTTGACGTGGGTTCGACCTGATTTGTATTCTATCCCGATAGTGCCGCGATCTATATCACCATCTTCTCTCATGCAAGACTAAGTATACTATGTACGACAATATGCGGTGGGGGTGGGATTTGAACCCACGGTAACACTTTCGTGCTACACTGGTTTTCGAAACCAGCTCATTCGGCCGCTCTGACACCCCACCTAAATATATTTTATCAAACTTACTGAATAGCAATCTGTCCTTACAAACTCGTAATAGACTTATGTTTTAGATTGTCACAACAATCTATTTGTTTTATTATATCACGTTAGCATACTGTTATGTTGTTTGCCAACTCACGACGTCTATTAATCTACTATCGCATGCCTAATAATTAACATAGATACCTATCTACTTCTGTTACAATAGTCCCATGCACGATGCTGCTCAAGAAATCAAATCAAAGATTGATATCGTAGATTTTTTGGGCTCACTTATTACGCTTCATAAGGCTGGACGCAATTATAAAGCCTTATGTCCCTTTCATCAAGAGAAAACTCCATCCTTCATGGTGTCATCTGACCGTCAGAACTGGAGGTGCTTTGGAGCATGTCAAACTGGTGGAGATATCATTAGCTTCTTGATGAAATGGGAAAATTTTACATTCTACGAAGCATTAACTGAATTAGCCAACAAGACCGGCGTACCACTGTCTGAGTTTGATATTGAAGATGAGTCATATAAGAGAAAAAACCATTTGTCTAAAATAAATAATGAAGCAGTCCGAGCTTATACATACTACCTAAATCATCCAAGTATCGGTCTTGAAGCCCGGGAATATCTTACTGGTCGAGACTTAAATAATAAAATCATCACAACATTTGCTCTTGGCTACGCACCCGCAACAAAAAAAGCACTCGTTTCGCATTTACTTAAAAAAGGATTCTTGGCAGGAGATCTTGTCGAGGTTGGACTCGCAATCAAAACGTACTCAGGTGAACTTATAGACAGGTTTCATCATCGCCTCATGTTTCCAATATATGATCCAAGAGGCATTGTCATTGGTTTCTCGGGAAGAACACTTGAAAAAGGCCAGACCAAGGAAGCTAAGTATATAAACACGCCCGAAACATATCTGTATAAGAAAAGAGAAACACTCTATGGTATTCATTTGACTAAAAAAAATATACAAGATAAAGACTGCGCAGTCATTGTTGAGGGAGAGTTTGACATGATATCTTGCTTTAAATCTGGAATAACAAATGTCGTTGCTATAAAAGGATCAGCTCTAACAGAACAACAACTTGTGCTATTATCTCGTTATACCAAAACTCTCACGCTTGCACTTGACTCTGATACTTCTGGCCTATCTACAACAAAGCGCGTACTCCCCGAAACTGAAAAGATGGAATTCAAAGTTCAAATCGCACAATCCCTTGATGGAAAAGATCCAGATGAAGCATTAAAGAACAATCCTCTTCACTTTAAAAAAGCGATTGAGAAGCCAATACCTGTATATGATTTTGTAATCGAATATGGCCAAAAAAAATACTCATTAAAGGACCCGTATCAAAAAGCTTCATTTATCAAAGAAGTCGGACCAACAATAACAAAAATTGAAAATCCAATCATCAAGGCGCACTACGTAAAGAAGTTGAGCACTCTCCTTGAGGTAGATATTGAAACTATCGAGAAAGGTATTATTCCAAAAGCAAAAGAGATTCCCAAGTCAACTCTACAATCGACCCCGTCTGATAAGCAATATCAAAAAGAGTTTTTTATAGCATCATTATTCTTTCAATCAAAAGATCCCTATACGATGTACGATACAATTTTTAATCAGACTGATGAATTATTTTCTTCACCATCAATTGTGAAAATATTTCAGTATTTCAATACTTTCAAAAATAATCACCAATCCTTTGATGTTAGAGCTTTTGCAGCAACGCTTCCTCCCGAATTAATGGACACCTATGACGCATTATGTCTAACTGATCTATCTGACATCAAATTTGATGAATTTGATAAAAGACTTATTAAAAGCGCCATGCAGCTTCGACATTCAGTGATAAAAATGAAGATGAAGACACTATTTGCTAAGAATAATGAAAATAATGACGTCAATAAAGAAATTCAGAGCCTTACAAAAGAATTATCTGAGATTGAAAAAAGGCTGTCACTTCTGTAAAATAGCACGGGGAACATTATGAATGCGCAAAAGATTCCAAAGAATATTAAAGAACTTGTCAAGCAGGGTCAAGAAAATGGCTTTCTCGTGCTTGATGATATCTTATTTGTCTTTCCAAATCCCGAAGGTCATATAGAAGAAATTGATGATCTTTTCAATGAAGCCATCAAGAATGATATTGATATTTTTGAAAATGTCTCTTCACAAGAAGAGGAGGACGCGAAAAAGTCTATTGAAGAACTTGAGCGAGAGCTAAAACAACTCATTACTTCAAAGCAGGGTGAATCGTTGGATCCAATCAAAATGTATCTTAAAGAGATTGGCAAACATCCTCTTTTGACATTTGAAGAAGAAATTAGCCTCGCGAAACGCTACGAAAAAAATGATTTAAAAGCACGAGAACAACTTATCAAGTCAAATCTTCGACTTGTTGTCTCTATTGCAAAGAAATACCTTGGTAGACGACTTTCATTTCTAGACCTTATCCAGGAAGGAAACCAAGGACTCATTAAAGCAGTCGAAAAATATGATTGGAGAAGAGGGTACAAATTCTCAACTTATTCTACTTGGTGGATCAGACAAGCCATTACACGCGCCATTGCAGACCAATCAAGAACAATACGGATTCCAGTTCATATGGTTGACAATATCAATAGATATTACAAAACACAAAGAAAATTGGCTCAGTCCTTAGGTCGTGAACCAAAAAACGAAGAGATTGCAGATGATATGAAGATTTCAGTTGAGGACGTTGAAAATTTGATTAAAATTTCGCAACACCCTAAGTCTTTATCAACTCCAATCGGGGACGATAAGGAAGCAACTCTTGAGCAGTTTGTTGCTGACACCGACCAACCAAGTCTTATTGAGTCGGTGTCCAAAGAGTTCTTGCGTGACTATCTAAATGAAGTATTAGATACTCTCTCAGAGCGTGAACGAAAGGTTCTTATAATGAGGTTTGGATTAGATGACGGAAAGTCTAAAACACTTGAGGATGTTGGTAAAGAATTTAACGTTACCAGAGAGAGAATAAGACAGATTGAAGCAAAGGCCATACGCAAACTCAGACACCCTACCAGGGCTCGCAAGCTTAAAGACTTCCTAGACTAAATTCTCATCCCCCCAAAGAAACAATGTAATATTGTTACGTAGCTCTACGTAATACTTGAGAAAATCAAGAAACGGAGTAAGATCTACTTAATATACACATCACCAAGTGCCATAGGTCTTGTCGACATAGTACGCAAACTAGGAGGCAAGAATTTATTTCTTGAGCTCTGATTGAATAATAGTTTCTATATCTCCAAAATTCTTCATTCTCTGTCCATTTAAGAAGAACGTCGGAGTTGAATTTACTCCAGCACTTTTACCATCTTTCAAATCTGCATCTACCTTCTCTTGATATAATTTCTTCTCGAGGGCATTGTTAAATTTCTTTACGTCAAGTTTTAGTTCTTTGGCATAACTTGAAAAAAAAGTATTTGGATTCTTCTCCTCAGACCACTCAGATTGATTGGCAAATAACAAATCTTGCATTTCCCAAAACTTATCCTGCTCTGCTGCGGCCTCAGCAGCGAGAGAAGCAGCATTAGCATTTTTATGCTGGTCTAAAGGAAAATGTCTAAAAACATAATTCAAATTATTTTTATACTTATCAACCAATGCCTTCACGAGTGGGTGTGCAGATGCACAGGACGGACACTGGAAATCTGCAAACTCAACGAGTGTGAGTGTTGCTGAAGGGGTTGAGAGGGTGTTTGATTTTTCATTTACCAATAATTTGGTATCAACCGATGGCCCCTCAAGCGTAGGCGCCTTTTGACCTCTTGTTAAGAAAATACTTGCAGCAACAATAAGTAAGACAGTTATAATTCCGATACCTAGAAAGAGTTTAGTGTCAGTATTTAAATTCATAAAGGTATTATAGACAAAAAAAGGAAAAAAACAACATCACCGCATCATTTTAAGAAGTCTAGGTTTCTAATCTCTCCCATAACGTGGACAATAACCTGCTTCAACTGCTCAACCTCAGAGTCAAGTAACTTAACGCTTCTCTTCACAAACACTCCTCGTGTTTTATCAGGTTCAATAAAATCAAACTCCCCCTCAATAACACAAGCATCAAAATTTCGATCTAGTTGAGTTAGTAATTTATAAAACAATATTTGACGCTTATACGCACCTCTTATGCCCTCGGGCAATTCAAGCTCCCTCTGTGACAAGGGAGAAGACTTCGTCTTCCCCTCAATGTCCCCCATTGTTTTTGAGCGTCCTGTTTTATAATCGATAACTCTAACTGTTTTATTAGCTTTGTCTACCCAGTCAATTCGATCAACTCTGCCAGACAAAGGGATATCTTCAAGCATAACGGGTTTGTGGCGCCCTCCAAAAAAACGCTCGATAAGATAGGGTTTTTTAGCACCCTTCAAGTTAGCTTCATAATATCCCCTAAGAATATCTCGACCATATATCAATCTTCTTTTGAAATCCTCATCAGTAAGCAACTCTCGAGTGAGATATGACTCAAAGATTTTATTGATACTGTCAAATGACATAATTTGGTCTGTTTCCTGCAGGTGTTTGTAGAATTCTTCCAATGTTTTATGTACGGCTGAACCAAATGCAAGAGTTGGCGACTTAGCTCGAGGTATTTTTAACAATATATTTCTTACAAACTCTTGTGTATCTTTCAAATATGTATTTAGTGCCGTTGGTGACATCGTAAAATTTTCAACAAGCTTCTTGAAATACTCATCTTCAACTGCTTCATAAAAGAACGTCTTTGTCGGTCTAAGGAATGTTTCCATATATGACATCGCTTTCTCAGGAGTCGTAAAATCATTATTTTTAGTAACCAGTTGAGATGGAATTTCAGATATAAACATGGACGGAGTAGTTGATCTTGAAGTCGTTTGCGAAATGATTGTTAACGGATAGCTAATAGTAATCTCGCGACGAGCGCGGGTAATTGCAACATAAAATAATCTCCTTTCGTCCTCATTTAATTCTCGTTTTGAAGTATCTGTGTTTTGCAATATGGCGCTCGGCAAAGGAATAAGATTGCGACTCATTACATTCCCCCATTTTGAATCAATACATTGCATTAAGAAAACATGGTCCCATTCTTGTCCTTTGGCTTTATGAATAGTTGAAAGTTTTACGGCACCCTCAACGATATTCAAATCCTCTGCTCGAAGTTCAATTTTAAAATGCGAAAGTGTCTCAACAACACTTGTAAAATTTTTTAACTTGAATTTGTTGTTCGATGCTGATAACCCTTTAATTTCTCGAAACAATGTCGAAATATTAGTCAGGAGAGAAATTTTATTTTCTTGGTGCGTTATGTAATCTAGATAGCCAGATTCAGTAATTACCTTTTCAAACCACGCAGGAAAAACCATTCTAACATCATCAATGCCCCAAGTTGATATCTGGTTAACCACTGCAACAATCGTCTCAAATTCTATTGGAAGAATTGGTGGAAGATCCCCACACTTTTTTACATACTGTCCGTAGCCCGACTTTAAAAGTTCATACAAGGATTGCTTTGATTTACCAGCAACCTGCGAGACTTTAATAACAGTTGCAATATCTAAATTAAACCAAGGAAGACATAAGACTTCAAATAAGCCCGCATCATCTCCCCCCTCACGTATGGCAAGGATGATCGAGAGCAAGCTGAGCAAATTGCTCGTATCAGTTGCCTTTAAAATATCATCACCAGAATCAAGTTCATAAAGAATTCCCCACTTTTCCAAAGTCTCGCGCAATAACTCGGCATCGCTATTATGACGGTACAGAACAGCAATCTTCTCTCCACCTACGCCTCTTTTCAATAACGCAGCAATACTTTCTGCTATAAAAAAATGCTCAACAAGTTGTGATGGAGTCTCCTGAACAATCACCCTGCCTTCATCACTAATTGCGCTTAGCACTGGCTTGTTAATAAAGTCTGAGAGGAGGATATTTTCACCGCCAACAATAATTCCATTATTAGTACTAGTATTGTTTGAAATAACACCTGATGCAGCGTCATAAAAAGATTGGGGCGACCTATATCCCGTGTCAAGGCGAACAACCGTAGCATTTGGATACCATTTTATAAATGAGATCATATTCTCAATTGATGCTCCTTGAAATCTAAAGATAGACTGATGAGGGTCTCCAACAACAAAAACATTACCATGTTCTCCCCAAAAACTTGTCAGTTGCTTAAGTAGATTGTTTTGTGCATTATTTGTATCCTGATACTCATCAACAAGAAAATAGAGCAACTTTTCCTGATACTCAACAAGTAATTGTGGTTGTTTTTCAAATGCATCAACAACGAGCTGAATCATATCTTCAAAATCATATCGTCCAGATTTCTCAAGTCGCTTTTGATAGGCAATATAGATCTTTAGTAGTTCTTTATTCTTTTCAATTGTTCGTTCATTTGAACTCTCTAAAAAATCTTTTTTTTCTTGAAGTTTTTTGTACTTCTCAACTGTAACTCCCTCACGTTTTAATTCGGAAATCGCCCTCATAACATCTTTTAAATAATATAAAGGTGTATTCACTGGCCGCAAACTTTTGAGGGTTAATGACATAAGCAATTCTTGAAAAAGTTGATAGCGTTCTAACTCTGTGAGCGGCTCACTATCGCGTGTTATTGAAAAATAATCTGGATGTGATTGGATTACCTCAACACAAAAAGAATGAAATGTTGCGATCTTGACATAATAACCTGTTTGACCAATCATGGATACCAAACGCTTGCGCATATTACTCGCTGATGATTCGGTGAACGTAAGAGCCAAGATACAAGAAGGATTCGTATCGGTTTTTTTTAAGATATTTGCAATTCGAGCAGATAGCACCTGAGTCTTTCCTGTCCCGGGTCCTGCAACAACCATGACAGGACCCTCGAGGGTATCAACGGCTGTTCTTTGAGCTTCGTTTAAAGTTGAGTAGATCTTTTCAAATTCAGTAGTTGGAATAGTGGTCATATTACAACACTTTCAGAACCATTTTTCTGACCGTGTATGCAGCATTATACAGATGATATAAACCAGGATCTAAGATAATATCGTAACTACCCACAAATTCAACATACTCACTTCCAAAGCCTTCTTTAAACCTACTAAACCCTGCCCACCCATTACTATCTTGTGTTGTTGATGGTGGAAGAGAGCCCCACATGTCAAACATTTTTGCTTTGTTAGTTACTCCAAAACATATTGCCTCCCACATGAGCACGTTTGACGCCATAAGATTTCTATGTTGTTGAGAAGATCCTCCATAAGGATAATAGAGCGTGTTGTTAAATAGAAACAATTCATATGCACCAAGTGGGATGTTGTTATAAGATGCAATCAAAATATGTGCTACTGATGGGTTCAAAGTTTCAAATAATATTCTATGGTACTGCTTTGTATGTCCATGATACCCTTGACGCTTACATGTTTCAAAATAAAGTGATGCGAATATATTAAATCCTCTCTCGGTTGTATCCTCAACAACCACGACTCCCTTTTTTTGAGCCAGTTTAATGTTATATCGTGTTTTTGGTTTACATAATTCTAATAGCTGGCTTTTTGTCTTCTCTAGATTTATCATCTGGGTCCAGTTCGGAAAAAGGCCATGTGGAGATTTCCTAACAATACGCGTGCTTAATAATTCATCTACCTTATCTCTATTCTCATCCGAATTAGTCTCGTATGGCTCGAACTTCACAAATATTGACCTATTTTCAATCGCAACCTTTTGAATTGCAGCCAATACCTCTTTATTGAAAATAATACTCCTGGGTAAATAGCCAATCGTATAGGGGGTATGTGGAATTTTGTGAAAAGTAATTTGAAACACTTGTGTTATGACAGAGGAGTCCTCAACAGCAATTCTCACAACACCCACGCCATGCAACTTTCTGGCTTCTCCCCACTGCCATGATTGCATGGGATGCGGAGCGACTGCATTCCAATCCTTCTGAGCAGAATTGACTTTTATTATATTAATAGTCATAGCTAGTTGTGTAATAGTCCTCTCCCTGAGTGTTATTATTCAAGAATCTTGAAGGCGCCGACGGCTGCCTCTTCCCATAAAGAAATCGATATTTCGCATGAGTTATATATAATTTCTTTCTTGCTCTTGTGAGTGCAACATAAAAAAGTCTTCGCTCCTCTTCAAGCTCATGTGTATCATACAGCGCTCTTGCGTGTGGTAATAGACCCTCCTCAGCTCCAACGACAAAAACAATGTCAAATTCAAGCCCCTTGCATGCATGCATTGTCATCAATTTAACTCCCTGACGTTTTTTTTTCTTTTCAGCTTCAAAATACTCCGACTCAACAAGTGCCACTTGCTCAAGAAGATCATGTATTTTTGGAAAGTTTAATGCAACGGACCTTAATTCTTTTATGTTTTCAAGTCTATTGTAGTCCTCCCCATCGTCAGCATCATACATATCAAGATATTCAGTAACGTCGAGAATTTTTTGAATTAGCTCGTCAGATGAAATAGTTTCTATTCCATCTCCAATGGTTTCTAAAAATTCAAAAAACTTCATAGCACGCCTCTTGCCAATCTTCTCTATTCTTTTTTTAGACAATGAATCTTGTGGGTTAACTACAAGTCGCAGATAT
>CAYNEP010000025.1:0-9532 GCA_964396255.1 uncultured Gammaproteobacteria bacterium
ATAAAACATGTTGAGAAAATGTTCCACTCTGAATATGGTCGGATACGGGATGTTATTGAGGGGCCAGGGGGAGTTATTTATTTTTCAACGAGCAATCGTGATGGGCGAGGGGAAAGTCGTGAGAATGATGATAAGATCATGGCCATAACAGTCAAATAACCTCAAAAATTATCTTTAGCCATTTAAAAGAACCCATAGTATAATATACTATGATACAGGTTCGAAATACAGAAGGTAGAGTTACTCCGGAATATCAGTTTGCAGTTAATGTCTATAGTTGCGTTTATCCTGAGCTGACGGAATTAATTTTTCCAAGAACACCGCATTATCGAATTGAACGAGCATACGTTGCCTCTCATCTTGCAGCTGATAGCCTTGGGATAGCCCATGATCCTCAAATGGGTAGACAAGCATTGCTCTACTACCTCTGGACAACCGGGGTGAGTGACAAAGCATTGATTAAAACATTTGCCTTAACGCCAGATGAGTTAAAAGATGATATTGCAATGATGGTTAATCCAAGAGTGCATCTTGGTGAGGAGGGTGCGGTAGTTGATCAGTTTAGAAGTCATTTTCTATACATAAATAACGGTAAGATTCCTGCATCTGATTTGGAAGTGATTGCTATGAGAAGACAAGGATTATCTAATGAGGACATTGCTGCTTATCTTGAATTGCCACTTTCGCACGTTGCGACAGTTCTTTCAGCTCATATGTTAAAAGGATTAAGATTTAGAAACGTTGATGAGTCACTTAGAAAAATTCAACTTGGCTCAGAGGATGAGTTGGGAAGAATACGTTCATATGCCAAAGAAGCACAAGATATGTTAGTTCCTAGATGGACTAGATCACAACAAAGAGAGCTTCTTTTTGGTGCTGCATATAATCTTGCCGCAGCAAAAGCGGGAGTGAGGCCGATGATGACAAATAAAGAGCTTGCAGTTAAGTACCGATATCCGGATGAGGCAGCTGTAAGCTTGATATTACGCAAGTATGGTCTTGGTGAGCTTAGAGCTCAGTTAAAAGATGATGAGAAAGTTGCTGGATACACAGAGGGATCTGATGTTGCATATATCATTGCATTACTAGCAACAAATGGTTCGATAGAAATGAGAAAAGGTAATATTACATTGAGTTCTACGGATCCTGGCTTACAAGAGGAATTCGTAAGATTGGGAAGGAGAATATTTAACAAGGATGCTGGAAATAATGGTAGAAAGAAAAGGTTTGGAAATATGCCCGTTGCTCTGAAGCTTGGAGATTTAAGAGAGTCAAATTGGGCGCATACCGTTCGAGAGCGACATGGTTGGATCTTCCAAAATGATGAGACATTTATTGCTTTTATGAGGGGACTTGTTGATGGAGGGTTTTTTATTGGCGATGAAAAATCTGCAAATTGTGTTTATTTTGAGTCAGCTCATGAAGATGCGGTTCTCTTTGTACAAACATTGTTAGAGAGAATGGGTGTTATAACTTCATATGTAAATAAGAGAAGTAAAGGAGTAGGAAGATCTCCAGCTTTTAGATTAGCTTTCTCAACTGCAGAAGATAGAAAAATCTTTGCTGACCAAATTACTTCAGTTGTTGAAAAAAAAGAGAAGAGACTTGCCCTATTTAGGGATATTAATATTGAGCACATGTGGCGTCGAATTTCAGATGAAGATTTAATTGAAGACTGGATTAAAATGACGCGCTTATTGGGGAGAGAGGGAATCTCAACATATGATGTCCGAGAGCTAAGAGCACGGGGTGTCGAGGGTTTTAGTGTCCAGACATTTATACGAAGGTATGGTATTGCAGATGATGGTAGAAGAAGTTTTACAGTTGCCAGTCGGCGGTTGAGAGAAATTGTAAGACAACGCCAACAACGAGGCGACGAAGATCCTCAATTAGGCGAGCCGTTCGCCAATTGATCGAAATAATCCCCCATCATCGCCAAATTCAAGACCGAGAAACTCTTTTTGAGTCACCCACCGAAATTCGGTATGCTCCTTACTTAAAATAACTTCATTAGTGTTATTTGGCTTGACTAAATAGACAATGACTATTATGAATTTTCCATTAATAAACCCTGATGTGCTATGAATAGTCTTGATAAGATCTACGTCTAGATCAGTCTCTTCTTTTACCTCGCGCAACAGCGCATTAACGAGAATATCATCCTCGTCACCTCTTCCTGAAGTATCCTTATGTCTTAATATATCTTCAGGATCAACATTACCTCCTGGCGTATCCCAACAATTAGGCCTTCTCCAGTCGGTTTTACTTCGTCGTATGACAAGGTACTTTCCTGACTTATTCACAACGACACCCTTAACAAGTATTTTAATACTTGTCATCCAGCTCACTTCTGTTTCGTCAATCTTCATATCGAGTTAAGAGCGGCGGACCGGATTTGAACCGGCGACCTTCTCCTTGGGAAGGAGACATTCTACCACTGAACTACCGCCGCATAATCATGTATTTACTAGTATATCATGCTCACTGCCTGGGCTTTTCAGTTTCCGTGTTCCTTCCCGTTTCGTACTTATCGTGGTAATGTTAGCTTACTACCTGAGTATATAAGATCAGGATTGCTAATCATTTTCTTGTTCGCGTTCCAGATTTGTGTCCATTTGTATCCATCGCCATATGCTCTAACTGCAATGTTCCACAAGCTATCTCCCTTAACCACAGTGTATGATGTTCCGTTAATTGTAATCGGTGCTTTTTTGACTTCCACTTTCATGGTTACTTTTGGCTGTTGTGTTGGTTGTACTTTGGTTGGTTGGGGTGTAACTGTTGCTGTTGGCTTTGTTACAACTTGGGTTGGTGTTACATTTCCAGTTGTTTTGGTTTTTGCCTTAACATCTGGAAGCATAAGTGATTGACCTATTTCAATATCGTTTTCATTTTTAAGTTTGTTTGCTACAACGATGTCGGTGTAGTTGTATCCAGATTCATATTTGCGTTCAGCAATGCTCCAGAGCGTGTCTCCTTTTTGGACCTTGTATGTTCTTCCAGAAATTGAATTATCTTGATTGTCTTCTTGCATTTGTTCTTGATTTTCTTTTGTGTCAGTGACTGCATTTCGAGCCTTAATTGAGTTGTAGATATATCCAATTCCAAGTATGACGATGATAAGTCCGATGAGGGCTGAGACGTAGTTATTTTGAATTGTTTCGATAAGTGTGTCTTGTTGTTTTTTTTGTGCCATATAGTTCACCTCCTATCCTTCTGTCTTAAGACAGATTAGTTTATTTGCGGTGATTATATCTTACCTATAGGCTCCTTTACAATAAGACAAAGTGGTACAAAATGGAGCTATAGTAACTTTTTATAGAAATATAGTCTTTCTTATAATGTGATATTAGGATAGGTTAGCGGGGAAATAGAAACGTCTATATTATTTTCAGCGAGTTTTGTAATAACGGTACCAACACAACCGGATGGTAGGATACCTCGTTCAAGGAGCACTTTAAACAAGGGGAGATCTCCTGCTTGTAATTGAAGTTGTGACAATCGTGCCTTCTCATCATCGGATTTGGCTTGAATTAGCGATAGAAATTGACCTCCAACCTCAGCCGATGTTATGCCAAGCTCTCTAAACAGTTTCAATATTGGGTTCCACCGAGCTATGTCAACAGCGCTAAATCGTCTATTTTGATAATCGTCAATTGAGACCGGAATTGGATTGTCTTCAGCTGTTGTGACTATGAAATATGATCCTGGACGAGCTCTATTGACTAAATATCGAGATCTTCCAGTTCTTCTTGCCTCTTCAAATAGAATAACCGGCTGGGGGCTTAGCGTGCTTGTTACAAATAAATCATCCCATTGTCGCTCAAGCTCATATGGGGCAGGACGGGATTCGTAATCATCGGGTCTAATCAAATGAGGATGAACAATGATCGAAACACGTCCACCATTTAATGAAATTCGCTCTCGTAGGCCATTGAGATCGCCTAACTTAGCCTCATTCAAAATAACTAAGTGTGGTGAGTGAAGTTCAGATTGAGGAGGATGGTCGTGGGCAGTATCAATGCTCATTTTCTAATGCGGGACCGACGGGACTCGAACCCGCGACCTTCCGCGTGACAGGCGGACGCTCTAACCGGACTGAGCTACGATCCCAAAAGGTCAATATGAGATTATACCATTAGACCGTGTCTCATACAAAGTCATTTAAGGTACAATACACTAATGGAATTTGGAGTATCAAACGAGCAAGTCGCATACCTTCTTCGTTGTGTTGCAGCCTCTTACACACTTAGAGGTATTGATAGATTTAGAATTATTGCCTACGATCGTGCTGCTGATGTGATTGATCACTTAGGTGCTGAACTTCACGATTTATGGTCTTCGGGCACAATGTCAGGTATCGAGGGTATTGGCAAAATTCTGACCGAGCGCATTGAGGATTATTTTGAAAATGGCAAAAAAAGTTTCTTAATACATGAGTTTAATCAAATTCCAGTCAATGTCTATAAGCTTATGCAAGTGCCTGGGATTGGCCCAAAGACTGCTTTTAAACTTGTTGTTGAGTTCAAGCTCGAGAACAATCCAGACATTTTGAAAGATATTGATGAGTTGGCAAAATCAGACAAGATTTCAATACTTACTGGATTTGGGAAAAAGTCACAGGACGAATTAATTACATCCATAGCTACATTTAAAAATAAGAAATTTGAAACAAAGCGAATTCGCCTCGATCAGGCAGAGGCTGCATACGATCGAATCATTGAGTATTTAAAAGATGATTCTCGCATAACGATCGTGTATCCCGTGGGGTCATTGCGAAGATTTAGCCCGACTGTTGGGGATATTGATATAGTTGCGGTATGTAAGAATGAGGATAGTCGTGGCGTGATTAGTTATTTTGTAAAATACCCTCAAGCCTCAATTATCGAGGGGGAGGGAGAGCGGAAAGGCGCAATCATACTAACTTCAGGTATACATATTCAACTTCGCACCATCGAGCCACATAAACTTGGCGCAATGTTGCAGTACAACACAGGCAGTAAGGAGCATAATATTCGCTTGAGAGAGTTTGCATTAAAAAAAAACTATTCTCTATCTGAATATGGAATAACAACACTTGAGAATAGAAAGGTACATGCCGATGATCAAATGCATTATTTTTCATCTGAGGAGGATTTTTATAATTTCCTTGGTCTTCAATATGTGCCTCCTGAGTTGAGGCAGGGAAGAGGTGAGATTGAACTTGCACGCAAAAAGGCAATTCCTGATCTAATTGAAATATCAGACGTGCTGGGCGATTTTCAGATGCACACTGATTATCCCATTGAGCCCTCCCATGATTTGGGCGCGAATTCTTGTGTTGAACTTTTAGAAAAAGGAGATGAGTTGGGATATGAATATATTGCATTTACAGATCATAATCCATCTATAAAAAATCATACGGACTCACAAGTGATTGATATATTGAGATTACGAAGAAAGGCTATAGACAAAACATTGTATAAGAAAACAAAACGTTGTAAATACTTCATCAGTTTAGAGGTTGATGTACGACCTGACGGTACAATGTCAATCCCACTCGAGGCGACTGAACATGTCGATTTTATATTAATGTCTATTCATAGCTCATTTTCACAATCAAGACAGGAGATGACAAAGAGAATTTTATCTGCTATGGATTTTCCCAAAGTTAAAATATTTGCTCATCCTACAACACGTCTTGTTGGCTTACGAGATGAAATTGATGCAGATTGGACACAGATTTTTAAGAAGGCTAGTGCTATGAAGATCTCGCTTGAAATTAACGCTGCACCTGAACGCTTAGATTTGCCTGATAATTTGATTGCGCAGGCATATTCACAAGGATGTACATTCTCTCTTGGAACTGACTCACATAATGTTTCAGCGCTTTTGAACATGAGATATGGAGTTGCAATGGCAAGACGAGGATGTATTCCCAAACATGCTATAATTAATACAATGGACTTTACAAAAGTTTCCAATTATTTATTATCCAAATAATTATCATGAACACAACGTACTTCATAGCAGGGTTGATTGTTTTAGCAGTCTTATTTGTTCTTGGAACATACAACGCGCTAGTAACACTCAAGGCACGTATTAAAGAAGCATTCTCTAATATTGATATTCAGCTTAAGCGAAGAATTGACTTAATCCCAAATTTAGTCGAGACGGTTAAGGGATATGCAAAGCATGAAAAACAAGTCTTTGAAAATGTCACCAAAGCAAGATCTTCTCTTATGAATGCTGGTAGCATGGAGGACAAGGCACAAGCTAATAATATGTTGACCGATGCACTTAAATCATTATTTGCAGTTGCTGAGGCGTACCCTGATCTGAAGGCATCAGACACATTTAAGGAGTTGCAGCGACAACTTGAGGATACTGAAGACAAAATTGCTTACAGTAGGCAGTTTTATAACTCAAATGTTTTAGAATACAACACCAAAATTCAGACTTTTCCAAGCAATTTAATTGCCTCAATGTTTCACTTTACTCAAGAGGACTTCTTTGAAGCAACTGAGGAAGAGAGAAAATCTATGAAGGTTTCATTTTAATTTGGTTTGGAAGTGAGGGAATGATGCAAAAATCGCTATATAGCCATATTCAATCTAATAAATTCAAGACTTATCTATTAATATTTGGTTTTATTGGATTTGTTTCAGCTGTATTTTATTTACTTGGGATATATTTTGGCTCAACGCAAGGCTACTTTGTTGCGGGATTGACAATTTCGTTTGTTAGTGGGATAGGAAGCTATTTCTATTCAGATAAAATTGTCTTGGCTATGAACAATGCTAAACCTGCTTCAAAAGAGGAGTGGTTTGATTTTTATACGGTTACTCAAAATATATCAATAGCAGCAGGTGTGCCAATGCCAAGACTTTATGTAATCCAGGATGATGCTCCAAATGCGTTTGCAACTGGAAGGGACCCAAAACACGCGGTTGTTGCGGCTACAACTGGGCTGTTAACTCGATTGGACAGGTCAGACATTGAGGGAGTTATAGCACATGAACTTGCGCATGTTAAGAACTATGACATATTGCTTATGAGTATAGTGACGGTGCTTGTTGGCACTATTGCCTATACAATAGATTTCTTGACTCGGAGCATGATATGGGGAGGAATGTCTAACGATGATAATAAGAGTAAGGGGCCGTTGGGCATGATTATTTTTCTATTACTTATTATTGTGACTCCAGTTATTGCGTCACTCATCCAATTTGCCGTATCAAGAAGGCGTGAGTATTTAGCTGACGCAACAGGAGTGTTGTTTACAAGGAACCCAAATGGGTTAGCTGACGCACTTTCTAAAATAGCTGCATATCCGGTATCTATGAAAACTGCATCAAGCGCAACTGCACATCTGTACATCTCAAACCCCTTTAAGAAAAATGGCAAACGAGGACAGTTTTTAATGAATCTATTCTCAACTCACCCTCCAATCGAGGAGAGAATTAGGCTATTGAAAAGTATGTAGTCAATTTCATCTGACTCGTTGATTTAAATAATATCCTATAATATAATCTCCTTCATGCTCAGAGAACAGCTCCCTGTAACAGGAACACTCAAGAGGCTCAAAGGATTGCAAAATAGTGAGTTCGTATCAAATTATCTATCTGATCCAGAACGTGCAGAAGTAATACTTGATATTGCTTTAACTGGTTGGAATCGTTTAATCTCGCGTTTTAATCAACTTCATTTGGGAGACGGTGAACTGGGCTTAGCACACATGGGTAAGTCATATGTTTTAAGAAGAAATCTCGAACATGTTGTATTGCCAAAGTTAACCTCATTTTCAACAGACACGTACCTTTCAGGTTTGGCTGAGGCTCGTGCAGCATTTTTAAATGGTCAAAATGTCAGGAGGGGGCATCCTCCAGCTCGGGGTGACATAATTAAGACATCTTCTATGAACACAAATGCACCAGCGCTGGTTGTTGGAGTTGTTGGACATCTATACGAGAGAACTGTGTTTGCATACTTAAGAAGTCGTTTTAAAGATTCTATTCAACTCGATGATGGGTTGGTCAGACCTTTAAAGACTGATGATGTGCTTCATCCACTGGTCGAGTGTGCACAGCTCCTGTCTATTGAGGCTACTTTAGGCAAAGGAGATGACTCAAGACTTCTGCCATTTTTTATGTCACAAAATAGTCATGAGCCATCAGGTGGTCTGGAATGGAAAAGGAAAGATGATGTTAGGGCTTTTGAAATTGAATATGCAAAATGGAGATTGGCTAGTCTTTTGGGTATTGAAGAGCCGTATAATGCAGAGAGTCTAGACATGGTACTTGGTGGCATAATAGGCAGTCATGATTTGCCAAGTATGCAATCAGCCATAAGGGAATATCTCTACGTTCGAGGCTTGGCATGTGACATGTTTGAGATTGGGATTCTTGCGCAAATGGCTTATGGTCACTAAGGGTCAATTTTAAACACAATGTGTATGGTATTATCATTACCATGAAGACATCGGATTTAAAGAAATTAGAGCTTCTGTTAATACAACTCAAAGAGGAGAATCTTCAAAGTCCTAATCTTCCTTATGACATATGGATGGCAATAGGACAGCTTACTGCATATCCAATCGTTGATATGATTATAACGACAACTGGCAAGAACTTTTTGCTTACCTACCGAAAAGATGAGTATTGGGATGCATGGCACATACCTGGTGGATTTATTGGTGTTGGCGAAACAGTCAACAAGGTATGCGATCGAATTGCAAACAAAGAGCTTGGCATCTCAGTTGATGTTAAGAAGATACAAGACGTGTATGTGTGGGAGAAGCCAAAACGAGTCAATGGCATTACGCTAATTTGTCAATGTGAGCCTATTGGAGAGCCAAAAGAGGGGACATACTTTACAGAGATTCCCACGCCAACAATTGAAGAGCATGTGGGTTTTCTTGAAAAATTTCTATCAGTTTCAAAATAAGCGCTCGTATGGATATTAAAGAAAAAGCTGAGATTGTAAACTCAGAACTTGCTCATCTGTTGCCTGATGCCAAATGTGCACTGAACTACTCAAACCCTCTTGAGTTACTTATCGCAACAATCTTGTCAGCACAATGCACTGATAAGCGAGTAAATATTGTCACAGAGAGTTTATTTAAGAAATATAAAACACTTGATGATTATGCTAATGCATCCCAAGCTGAATTTGAACAGGACATTAAGTCAACAGGGTTTTATCGGGCTAAGGCAAATAATATTTTAAAAACAGCAAAGCTTATACAGCAAAACTTTAACGGCGTTGTACCCAAAACAATGGATGAACTTTTGACATTGTCAGGTGTAGCTCGAAAAACTGCAAATATTGTGCTTTCCAATGCCTATGGCATTCTTGAGGGGATTGCGGTTGACACACATGTCAAACGACTGTCTAAAAAGTTTGGACTGACTACTCAAGATGATCCTGTTAAGATTGAGCAAGATCTTATGAAGCTTATTCCAAAGAAAGATTGGCACACATTCTCTCTTAGACTTATTGAGTATGGTAGACAGTACTCGCCAGCTCATAAAGTTAATGATACAAGCGATCC
>CAYNEP010000026.1:0-9111 GCA_964396255.1 uncultured Gammaproteobacteria bacterium
CTAGCGCGACATGATCCCTCGGGCACCGCCGCCTGAACCAAACAACGGATCAGACCCAAAAGGTCGAAGTCCCCCGGCGCCTCACGGCATTTCGCTCCTCACGGAGTCATCCACAAGGATGTAAAGAAATGCGAGGCGCCGGTTATACTTGAGTTCATAAAAGAATTTATGAGTTCAAGCATACGCTCAAGCTTACTACTTGAACGAAATGACACTTGATTATTTCCTTGTGTTTTAATATACACACAACCATAATCCCAATAATCCTGCATTCTAAATGAGTCGCTATTTTAGCGATCTACTATATACAAACTTCAGAGATTAAGTTTTGACAAATCCATTTCTTTTTGTTATACTATAGGCTGTATGAAAAAACTTATTGATAGGTTCAATAAACGCTCAACAATACTTGTTATCTCAGATTACCCCGAGGAGGGTCCTGATGGCAAAAATTACGGTATTGCCTGGCATACCAAAGAACTTCTTGTGCCTCAAGCCAATCAAGGCAAGAAATTTGTTGTCTTTGCAGAGCGCGCAAAACATAATAAGCCCTATACAACTGAGGATGGAAATATCCTTGTTGCGCGAATATTTGACCAACGTCATCCAACATTATTCCCTCGAATACTAAAATGGTTGGTCAAATTCCCAAACATAAAGCACGTTCATGTGCACTCTGAATTTTGTGCCAACGGAGGTGTAAAAAATATGGTTTTGTTACCAGTATTTTTAGCACTTATTAAACTAACAGGTAAGCAGATTACTTTTTTCATTCATAATGTCGTCGTTGACTTGTCAAATATAGGACCACATTTAAACTTAACGCAAGATTCATTGCTCTTTAAAGTGTTTAACTATGGGCTACCTTTATATTATCGACTCCTTGGTGCAACATCATCCAGAATGGTCGTTATGGATAAAGTTATTCACTCACGACTTTCAAAACTTGTTCCAGGATATAAAATCATCACTGCCCCGTTTGAAATTGAATCTAAACGAGGTGGAGTTAGTAAGCAATCAGCTCGAAAAATATTAAAAATATCCAAAGACAAGTTTGTACTGCTCTATTTTGGCTTTGTTACCTACTACAAAGGAGCTGACTGGTTGATTAAGACTGTTGCACAATTGCAAAAAGAAAACGGTAATAAGAACATCGAACTTATTGTCGCTGGAGGCCCAGCATACTCACTTAAGGACAAAAAGTATTACCAAAAGTATTACCGCACGCTAGTTAACCAAACAAAGAAAATGAGAAATATTCGAATTACAGGATTTGTGCCTGACGATAAAATAGCAACATATTTCAAGGCAAGCGACCTTGTTGTGTATCCTTATCGTGATTTGATTGGTGCTTCAGGCGCTTTAACATTTGCACTTTCGCACGGCAAACCATTTTTATTATCAGATAAGATGAGTGGCATATTTAACGGGTTTGAGGGAATTGAAGCAAGCCTTCAAAGGCACAATCTTACCTTATCTGATGTGTCGTTCAGTCACTCAAATAATTCATTTACTAGGGTGTTAAAAAATACGAAACGCAAGCGCGTACTAGAGTCGCTCACCTTATTCTCTAAAGAACTTGCTAAAAAGCGCGTGAAAGGTCACAATGAAACTATTAGTTTTGATCTATTATTCGATGCTGAACCGGCTAAAATCCACACTACACCAGATATCCGAGTGGCTGTTTCAAGAGCATAAAACGGGTAGCACTGTTGCTGAACCTTCACACAATAAGGTTCTTAACGTGCATCTTGGCTTGCTCTTTCTAGCTTTTCTTGCTGTATTTGTCACTAACTTTCCTTTTTCGTCTTTTTTTACAGGATGGGACAACCTACATCCCGAATTCAACTTACTACTCAACCTCAAGCGGGGCTTTGCTTACGCTTTCCAGTCCAACCAAGGACTTGGAACATTTGGAGGGCATGGATATAGTGCGAACCTCCCACACACACTCGTCATATGGATCTTGTCGCTTGTAACTCCAATTATGTATGTAAGATCTGTTTTCACGTTCTTAATGCTAATGGTCGGATCTTTAGGAATTTTCTATCTAACTTATAAAATTCTTAATAACACAAGAAAAATTACCTACACCGCGTCGCTATTCGCAGGGCTCTACTACATGCTGAACTTTGCAACAGTTCAGAACTTTTATGCGCAACTAGAATCATTTATTATCCACTTTGCTGCACTTCCATGGCTTATCTTGGCAGTTATAAACTACTTACAACAGCCCACAAGAAAGAATCTCGCCCTTTATGCGTTACTTATTTTCTTTGGTGGATCAATGGGTTTTATACCTCCACTTTTTATTGTGTATCTTCTCATGATGGGTGTGTATTGTGGTTGTTATTATTTCAACCAACCTTCCTGGTCACGATTAAAAAGATGCCTAATACTTGGAGTAGTAACGCTTGGTGTCAATCTTTACTGGATACTTCCTCTTTTTTACTACACAGTATCGGGAAGTGACAACTACATCAATGCATACAACAACCTTGCCTCAACAAACGACTTTATATTGAAGAACAAGAAATTTGGCTCATTAGGTCATCTAGCAATACTGCGAGGATTTTTAGTCGAACAATTTGATACGTTTGGAGACAAACTTATATTGATTGCGTGGAATTGGAAGGTTCACTTAGCACAAAGGAATGTCGAGATTGCTGGATATGTATTATTTATACTCTCGATTATTGGGACTATAAAATTATTTGTTAAGACGAAATGGTACCAAGTTGCAACGGCAGTTGGATTTTTGATGACGTTTGCGTTTTTGGCAACCGATGTTCCGATTCTTAAACACGTAACAAGCTTACTTCAAAACATTTCTGTTTACAGACAGGCATTTAGAATTGCCTTCACAAAGTTCTCGATCAGTGTTTCCTTCTTTTACTCGATTGGAATAGGCGCAGGAGTGCTCTTTCTCTTAACTCAGGTACAATCCATGATTCCTAGTAGAATGAAAAGGAGATCAATATTTTACACATCAATTCTTATTGCAACATGTTTGATTTACTTTATTTACCCAATATTTCAAGGAAACTTCATTTACCCTCGAGCAAAAACTACTATTCCCCAACAATACTTTGCGTTATCTGATTATCTCAAAACCCAACCTAAGGACGGCAGAATTCTTCATGCTCCCGTTGGATGGAACTGGGGATGGACAATATATAAGTGGGGATATACAGGGTCTGGACTATTATGGTACGGCATCGAACAACCAATCATAGACCGCAGCTTTGATGTATGGGAGAGCACAAACGAAAACTTATATTGGGAACTATCAAAAACACTTTTCAGCGAACAATTCGAAAAGGCGAATAATGTTCTTTATAAACATCAGATAAATTGGGTTTTATTTGATGAAAACATAGTCCCTTATCCAAATGTTAAGTCCTATAAATATAGTAGCAAGTTTAAAGATCATTTATCAGGATCTGCCCAGTTCCAATTGGAAAAAATATTCGAAGATCCAACTCAATCAAGTGCGCCGCTTTATTTATATAAAGTTATATATCCTCTAAACATCCCGTCAGAAAAAATGGCACTTTTGACTTCGTCTACTTTAAACATTGGCCCATATGTTAAGTGGAATGACCAGGATACCGCATTCGCAAAACAGCAAACATATATAACTAATGCAAGGAAGCCATATGACATGTATGTTCCATTTCGATCATTATTTACTGGAAGAAAAACTATTGAACGATATTTTGGAGTGGACCAAAACAGCGATGGCACAATCTCATTTTTGGCCAAGCTCAACACAGATATACGGGGATTTGACACAATTGCCGATGGTTCGCTTTTATCTGAGCCGGCAATAATTAACGCATCTGTTGAAAATGATAAGACTGCAATGTTAAGAGTGCAACTTTCACAAACTGACACACCGGCTGTCTATAACTCATATTTTGATCCTAACTTTTTAGATCATAGCGCAACTGACTGTGGAAGCTCCTCATCTGGCTTGTTCGAACAGACCACTACAAACGACAATACCCTTAAGTTCACCTCCCAAAATAGTGACAATTGTTATGACATAGTATTACCTGAGTTATCTCATAAAAAATCATATTTACTTGCAATTGCTCACAAACACCATCAAGGAAAGCCTATGCAGTTTGCGCTTATCAATCACGACTCTAACCGCGCAGATATTGATACAAGTTTGTCAACCAATAGCAATTTCAAGACAGATTATTTCATTATTTCTCCATCAAAGGAAGATAGCATAGGTTATAGCCTGCATTTTAACAACAATTCGATCGGTGAATACATAACTGAGAACGAAATCGGCGACATACAATTGTATGAAATACCATTCAACTATCTTTCATCGATGTCATTTGTCAATAAATCCAAATATGCATCAAATGAAACACTTGCGTATTATTACTCGCACCATAAAGAATTTAAAGCATATGCATTAACAAGTAACTCGTATCTTGAAAAGATGTTTCCATTCATAACTGGTAAAGAGCTCAAGAACCATTACAGAGTTAATAGTTGGGCTAATGGTTGGGAGGTTGATTGTAAAATTATTGAATGTGATACATCTAAATTTGTAGTGATTTTTTGGCCACAATATTTGCAGTTTGCAGGATTAACAATCGTCATTATCTTACTTACACTCGTGTTTGTTAGAGCGATTGCTCAAAAGAAGCTTAATCATACACCCCTTGTGATAGAATAACTCTTATGAAAATCGTTCATACTCCATCAGATGTTTTACATCTCACAGCCTCGAAAGTTGATGTTATTGATAAGAAAATAAAAGAGCTAGTTGTTGAGATGATTCATACTCTAAATCATCAAAAAGATCCTGAGGGGGTTGGGCTAGCAGCACCACAGGTAGGCGTTTCAAAACAAATATTTATCATAAAACCAGAATCTGACTCAATTCCTCAGACATTTATAAACCCCAAGATCTTAAAGTTAGAGGATATTCCTCAAAAATCTACAGGTAAAAAGAAGAAAAAAGGACAAAGAGTTCAGCTTGAGGGATGCTTGTCTATTCCTAAAATTTGGGGAGAGGTTAAGCGATTTGACCGAGTTAATATCGAGTGGACTGATGAGAATAATGAAAAACACACTGAGTGGTTTGAAGGATTTCCAGCAACGATTATCCAACACGAAATGGACCATCTCCATGGACTATTGTTTACACGTCATGTCCTTGAACAGAGTAATAGCTTATATCGTGAAGAGGACGGAGAGTTAGTCGAGTTTGAGATCTAGATTTTAAGCGGCAACAATTGCTTCGGCCTTTTCTTTTGGATCTTCTGTTGACCTTGCAGGTGGATTGATATGGATTAGTTTTACAAAAGGTCTTTTACCCTCTAGTGTGTCTTTTTTGATGCGCTTAATGCACTTACCACACAATTTTACTTGCATGTTAAGGCCAGCCTCATCAATAGTGACTCTTTGAAGATTAACCTTGAAGATTCGAGTCGTTTTTTGAGCTCGTTTCTTCCATCTTCCTCCAGCAACACCTCTGTGATGAGTGTAACTGCTTCCGAATTGTGCTGATTTGCCGCAAACGGCACACATTGCTGCCATAGTATGTATTATTTACTGTATTGTATAATACCATAGAACCTTAATCTAATCAACGATATGTACATACTTTCACTCTTACAAAACCCCCTCATGGTCGTTATCTTCTTGTGTATTTTAGTCATAACAGTCACCGTTCATGAGTACGCACACGCATATGCAGCAGACAAGCTCGGTGATCCGACTCCATCGCTTGCAGGACGACTTACACTTGATCCACGAGCACATCTTGATAAATGGGGTTCAATTTTATTCTTGTTGTTTGGTTTTGGCTGGGGCAAGCCAGTCCCATTTGATCCGTATAACTTAAAAGACCCCAGACGCGACAGTGCAATTATTTCATTTGCAGGGCCGCTCTCTAATATACTCGTTGCTATTCTCTGCTCTCTTCTTGCACACCAGATCCTTAATTTAGGACTGGGCGGACTCTGGACTCTTGCATCTGCTATCTTGACTATGGCTATACATCTTAACGTCACGCTTGCGCTGTTTAACCTACTCCCCTTCTCTCCACTAGATGGATTTAAGATCGTGGGTGGGCTACTACCCGACGACCAAGCACATGACTGGTATTCACTAGAACGATATGGTCTGTTCTTTTTACTCTTCTCTTTACTCCCTTTTGCAGGTAACAAATCAATGCTTGATATCTTCCTATTTCCAGCGATTCAGATGGTAACCGGGATATTAACTCCATAGAGTTAATTACTTGACTACTCAATAGAAGTCTCCTGCTTTATCCATTCGTTTAACATAGGTTTATACGCACGCTCAACAAAAAAATGATTAGGCATTATGGGTAGTTTCCTATAGAATGCGAAATCTTCATTAAGTTTTCTCTGATCTAGCAATAGAGCTTTAATTCCTTCCCAATGAACTGGTGGATATGCCAATAATAATGATTTTTCATTCATCTCTAAGCGACGACTCATATTCATGATTCCCTTTGCAACAATCACTCTTCTGAAGTGAGCTTCATTGAATAAAACTGGATTTGGTTGATCATTTGTAGATTCGGCTACCCATGCACTAAGACCTACCAGTCCCCCAGCCATATATCCCAACCCACCCAGGCTTGCAAGTCCGAGTAGCCGACGGCGAGATATCATGGAAGAATCTGCTGAATGCCCGCTCTTTATAAATTCGCCAAGAGCAAGAAAAGTGGGTGATGATACTACTGGCAGCGCAGTAACGGGGCTCAATAATCCAAATGCCTCGTCGTAAGCAGGGTCGAGAACGTATGCGGTACGACCATCATTCTGACATGCCATTTGAAATCCATCAAAGTAGGTTACTCTACTATTACTCTCTATATTCAGCAACCCACCAGCTAACCTCTGTCGTCGTAACTCTTCTGGAAAATATTCAAATATGACTCCATCAGACCCCTTAACAAGCTCAGGCACAACCTCTCTTAGAGTTCGCCTCATTCCGGCATGCCAAATATGCTGATCGAGCCCATCTTTATGCTCAAGAGGAACGGCAACAAGACCCAAACCGCCAACTCTCATTTTTTCGAGGGAACTACCATCTTGAAAGACTTCTAAAGGAGCTCTATCAATTGCATCGACCATTAGTAATGGCTAAAATTCATCTACTATAACTTTGCAGTATCTTAGTATCTCCCACGATCATTACTGAGCTTTCTTTTTGATACACTCTGCGTAATCGCGAGCTGTGTAGCCTGATCCAATCTTTTCCTTAACCTCGTTACAATCATCAACTTCAGAAAGTGGCAGAACCTGTGCAGTTGGGGCAGCTACTTGACTTGACGTAACCTCAGGAGCACTTGTTGGCGATTCTGCACCTGAAGTTGGCGATAGACCAGGTGTGCCTCCACCTGCTCCACCAGCAAGCTGTACCATAAATGGTACACCACCATTGTCAAATGTCTCCTCACCAATTCTAAGTTCAAAATAATACGTTCCACCCGGATTAGACAACAGCGTTACGTCATGATTATATTCAGTCCTATCATTCCCAAGATCTTTTGACTCTGATGCAGGAACAATGAAGTTTAGAGACGTTGCTGATTGACCGTAATTAACAACAGGTACTAAGCTAGACCTTGTTTCATATTTAACACGAAACGATGTATCTGTCACATTCTCGACCTTCACATCAGCGGGAGTCAAGTCGACTGCCCTTCCTCTTTGAACAAAGCGAAGTCCAAACCAAATAAGCACAATTGTAATAAGCAGTCCTATGACGATTGATACAAGCTTGATAGCCTTTTCTTTATTCATTTTCATACATATTACAAGAACAAGAGCTTAACTACAACTCCAAGCATAACCATTGTCATGCTTATTGGTATTGCCATGCCAAACTTGTTTGTAGCATCATCAAAAAATCCAGTTTCTGGAAGTGAAGTAATTGTTGGAGCCGGCGTGTTTGTAGCGCTCCCCGCTGAATTTGTTGGAGCTGGTGTTGAAGTCGCCCCTCCTCCGCCGCCACCGCCCGTGCCAATTGTTATGCGCGATGTCCCATTCTCAGCACAGTTAATCACATCTGTTGCGTCAAAATCATTGTTAGCAATATTTGAGTCCTCTCCTGTCTCGCCTGGAGTACAAATATATGATATTGTTGCTGTACCATCTGACAACGCCTTGAATGTTGCAATAGCAACTGTCCCTGTGCCTGTTTTAAAGTCGCCAGGATCATCAACGATGCCCGCGTAATAAAATGCCCCGTCAGTTTCAGTCTCGATCTTTCCTGCTGTACTAAAGTACGTCCCATTCACAATTGAAACCAAATCCAAAAGCGTCTTATCATAAGATCCTTTAATATCTGTTGCCAAAATCTCATTGGTCCCGGCATCAATATCAAGTTTTATTGTAAACGTCTCACCTTTGGTGACTGATTTTGTAGTCGGGTCAAACTGGAGACTTGCGGCTGAGACGCTCCCGACACTGGCAACACCAAATAAGACGAAAAGCATTAATCCGAAAGTAAGCGTTAACTTTTTCATCACTGTATCTGAATTGTTGAACCAATAGCAATTGTTACTAAATCTTTATTTTGGTTGTTAAACATATTCGTGTCTGAAAGCGATCCAGGAGAGAGCTCAAAACCAACTGTTGCAATACCCGTTTGCTTTCCCTTGAATGTCAATACCATGATCTGTCTATCAGCCCAAACAGCAGGTTTTTTACTTCCAAACTGTTTGGCACCTGTTATGATAACTTTTTTTGTGATAGGATCAACGGTTTCTATGATATCAAACCCATCGACTTTACTTTCAGAACCTATATACGTGACTAGTTTTGAATACTCAAGAGACAAGTCAAATCCGTATACATCGGCATCTGCACTATTTGCAAAGACACCAAGCTGAATATTCTCACCCGATACAACTGGTCCTTTATTAAGTAATTTAAGTCTAAAACCAGACTTGGTTTTGAGTTGTTGGGCAGTTTGCTCTTCAGCTTCAGATAGCTTCTCTGTTGTTGTTTTTGATGTGTCGTTTTGGATGGCCTTAAAAATCACGACTCCCAAAACAAGAGCAATGAAAACCGTCACGCCAATTAACGCCAACCATCGTTT
>CAYNEP010000027.1:0-9102 GCA_964396255.1 uncultured Gammaproteobacteria bacterium
TGTATGCATCTTTGGAAGTAATAATACAGGCGCCCGATACCCAGTCGGCTTGCCGGATAATATTAGGAGAGTATCGAGTGATATGGAGGTAGTCACCCCTTAAGAAAAGCGCCATAAACACAACTGGCAGAGTGTAAAATGGCGCAGCTGATGCTTGATCTGTCATGTCGACGTTAAAAAGCTTACCACCTACAAATGCAAATTCTTTTTGGTCAGTGAAAAATGCAAACAACTTTGGAATTGCGTCGTCAATAACTTCTATATCTGAATTAAGAAGCAAAATGTACTTGCCTGACGATTTTGAAACTGCCACATTGTTGCCTTTGGCAAAGCCGAGGTTTACCCTACTTTCAATTAGTTTTAGAACTACATTCTTTTTTTTATGTTTATTTTGAAAACGTTTTATATCCTTAACTGAAGAATCCTTTGAGTCGTTGTCTATAATTATTATCTCAGTTGAGAATGTAGCGTTATTTAGGCTGTTATAAACAGTTTCTAAGCATTTTAATGTTATTGTGCTTGTGTTGTAGCTAATAATAATGATTGATAAATCAGTCATATGACAATTGTACAACATGACATTTAAACTCTTGTGGTCATAGACTTTGTCAAAATATACATGCTTGATCATATTCAGTGGTATAATTTAGAACGATTATGTCCAATTCTAAAACTACTCTAGATTCTGTTGTGGCTTTGGCTAAGCGTAGGGGGTTTGTGTATCCGTCATCTGATATCTATGGAGGTATGGCTAATACCTGGGATTATGGTCATTACGGAACGCTTCTTAAGAAAAACATTGCTGAGAAGTGGTGGAGAACTTTTGTGATAGACAAAGATGATATGGTTGGAATTGAAGCGTCAATTTTTTTAAATCCAAAAGTTTGGGAGGCCTCAGGGCATGTCTCAAATTTTACTGATGCTTTGATAGACTGTCGTAACTGCAAGTTTAGAACCCGTGCTGATCATTTGATTGAAGACTCTCTACCTAACATGAAAGTTGAGGGTATGAGCGTTGAGGAATTGACCAAAATCATAATTGATAATAAACTCAAATGCCCTAAATGTGGTATTTCAGACTTTACTTCAGCACGTCAATTTAATTTACTTTTCGAAACCCAAATTGGCATTATTGAAGGAGACAAATCCCATGTTTTTTTGCGAGGTGAAATTGCTCAGGGAATTTTCATAAACTATAAAAATGTATTAAACACAATGAGGGTTAAGATTCCGTTTGGCATAGCTCAAATTGGTAAGGCATTTCGTAATGAAATTACAATGGGTCAATTTGTTCATAGAACGCTCGAATTTGACCTAATGGAATTTGAATATTTCATACACCCCGATACATGGGAGGAGAATTTTAGTTCTTTTCAAGAACAAATGTGGGATTTTGCGAAATCGCTTGGGCTTCATGAGAATAAACTTAGGTGGAGGGAGCATGAGGAGCATGAGCGATCACATTATTCAAAGCGTACGGCTGACATTGAATATAAGTATCCTTTTGGATATAAGGAAATGTTTGGAATAGCATATAGAACCGATTTTGATCTTTCAAATCATTCTAAAAAAAGTGGTAAGGATCTGTCATATGTTGATCCCAAGACTCAAGAAAAATATATACCACATGTTGTTGAGCCAACGTTCGGGCTGTCTAGATTGCTTGGTATTATATTGTTTGATGCCTATTGTGAGGAAGAGATCAATGGGCAAACTAGAACAGTTTTGAAACTTAATCCGTCAATTGCACCTGTCAAAGCAGCAATATTCCCTCTTCAGAAAAATTCTGAATTACAAAAAGTTGCACAAAATCTTTACAATGAACTCAGGAAATCATTTGTTGTTGAATTTGATGATAGTGGTAATATTGGTAAAATGTACAGACGTCAGGACGAGATAGGGACACCTTATTGTGTCACTGTAGACTTTCAGACAATTGAAGATAAAATGGTTACGATACGCGATCGTGATTCAATGAATCAAGAGAGAATCCCCCTTGCAAAAGTAAAAGAATTCTTGCAAGATAGAATCAAATAGATATGGAAAGTTCAACTATGAAAAACAAAAACAACAAAATACTCCTGTATGGAGTGATAGGATTTGTTGTTGTGCTCATTCTGGGTTCCTTGTTATTCAGAAAGTCAAATACAAATACTGATGACACAACTCAGGTGCTCCCATCGAGTCAAGAGGTGTTACCGACAATTAATCCGTCGACAAAAGTCGCGCTTGTGGCTGATTCAAAAAAACAGAATGTAACATTTACCGTCGACAATATCCCCTCTGATGTGACGTCGATCGAGTATGAGATGGTATATGAGCATGACCTAACAAAGCGAGATATAGCAGAGGGCGCAGAGGGCACTCGTAAAGAAGACGCAGCAATTGGAACACTCGATGTTGATGGAAAAAATTTAACAAAAACATTGAAACTCGGCACATGCTCAGCTACGTGCACGTACCACTTAGGAGTTGAAACTGTTAGGTTGTCTTTGAAATTCTTAGGAGGAAATACCCCTTCGATGTTTGAGAAAGAATTCTCTCTTTAAATATCACTATAGTGATATAACCACATCAATCTATAACATTACTACGTCTGTATAATTATTGCCTACTACAGATTGTGTTTCGGCTTGATATCTTACACCTTGACTTGCTCATGCAATACCATTATTATGGTGATAAATGGCATTTTTGGGTGAATATTTAGTTTCGTTTACTGGACAGGGCCGAATTGTTATCCCCAAGAAGATTAGAGAAGGGCTCGGGAAGGAGATGTCTTTTACGCTTAGTCGAGGTTACGATGGTTGTTTATCAGGATATAGCCAGGCAGATTGGAAAAAGGCTACGGAGGAGCTTTTGCAGGAGTCTGCAATATCAGGGAGAAGAGTGGATTTGAGAAGGCTTATTTTCTCAAGTGCGTTAACAATTGAAATTGATAGACAAGGTCGAGCAATTGTCCCAAATACTCTGCTTGAATATGCACTCTTAAAGAATGCAAAAGAAGCAGTAATTATTGGAGTCGGTAATCATTTTGAGATTTGGGAAGAAAGCAAATGGAAAAGCTACCAAAAAACGATTGAGGAGAGTATTAATCGTGAGAAGGAATCGTGATGCACACACCTGTACTTTTACAACAAACACTAGATGCGCTTAAAGTCCAAAGAGGAGGACTTTATATTGACTGCACGTTTGGGGCAGGCGGCCATGCATATGAGATAGCAAAGAGAGGCGGGAAGGTTTTAGCTATTGACTATGATAAAAGAGCTGTAGAAGAGAAAAAAAATGAAGCAAAGGTTTGCGAAATTGAGTTGGTTTATGGAAATTATGCAGATATTGAGACGATTGCAGAAGAGAATGGGTTTAAACCTTGTTCGGGGATTTTATTTGATTTGGGTTTATCAATGGAGCAAATCGGGCAGGAGGCCCGAGGATTTTCCTATAAAAAAGAGCGAGCTCCGCTTGATATGAGGTTAAGTACAGACATAGATCTAACAGCTGCAGAAATAGTTACAAATTATAGTGAGGAGCAATTATATGAAACACTTGTTGGGGGCGCTGAAGAACTCAATTCTCGGCCAATTGTTCAGTCTATTATCAAGTCCCGTCGCTTAAAACCGATACGTGTTGTAGGCGACCTGAATGAGGCGATCAAATTGTCAGGACAGTACGAAAAAGGAAATCTCGAGAAAGTATTAAGAAGAGTTTATCAGGCTTTATTTATAGAGGTGAACAACGAATACGAAAACTTAAGGTCAGGATTACAGGGCGCTGTTAAATGCATAGATACGAATGGAGTTATAGCTGTAATTTGTTTTCACGCTGGACATGACAGAATCGTAAAGCGCTTTGCTAAGCAAGAACGATTACGAAGCAAATCAATTAAGGGCTCACATGCAACAATGCAAAGGTATGAGCGTTCGGCAACACTAAGAATTTTACAAAAATATGCATAAACTAAACAAACTAACAGTATTATTAATCGTCCTAGGACTTATGAGTGCTAATATTGTCTTATTTGCGCAAACTGTGAGTATATCTGATTCTATTGTTAAGATGGAGCAGGAGACAATTAAAATTAAAACTGAAAATCAACAACTTGAACAAAAATTGTTTTCACTCAACTCACTCAATAGAATTGATAAGGTCGCTGATTATTTAGGCTTTACACAAAGCGCTCAGGTTTTAGAACTTGATAACGTCAAATACGCAATGAAGCAATGAGCTCATTATGCCTAAGTTGTCACTCATTTTCTATGGTTTTCTGATTCTAATTCTTGCAATTATTGGCAAGCTTGCCTATATCCAACTGTTCTCATCTGATAGTTTTGCAAGTAATATCTATCTTCAAACACAGCGAATCAAGCCGACGAGGGGTGAGATATATGATAGACATGGGGATCCACTAGTTTTGAATAAAATGTACTATAAGCTTATTGCAGAGCCTAAGAACATCAAAGACAAACAAGAAGTTATTGATAAGCTTGACGATTTACTTAAGATTGGTGAGTCGACGCTTGAAGCTAAACTACTCAATGACAAAGCATGGGTTCCTCTGCAAACAGGATTGACGTTGAATGATAAAAAAAAAGTTGAGAAATTAGACATAGACGGCTTACTCTTTGAGGAGGAGGATCATAGATTTTATCCAGAAGCATCAACCGCAGCGCATTTGATTGGATTTGTTGGTAAAGATGATAAGGCCAACAATATTGGCTATTTTGGAGTGGAGGGCTATTTCCATAAAGATCTAAGTGGATTGCCTGGTTTGGTTAAAAGTGAACGAGACGTTTTTGGCAAGCCAATACTGATTGGTGTTCAGGATGTTGTTAAGGGTGAGAATGGTCGTGATCTCTATTTAACCATCGATAAAACTGTTCAACTCATAGTCAAAAAGCATCTCAAGAGTGCTGTTGATAGGTTTCAGGCTGAATCTGGGTGCGTTGTTATATTAGAGCCATACTCTGGTGAGGTTATTGCAATGAGTTGTTTACCTGATTTTGATCCAGAGAACTATGGTCAATCACCTGAGGAGTTATTTGTAAATCCCGCAGTCTCGATTCCATTTGAACCTGGGAGTATTTTTAAACCACTAATCATGGCGGCGGCACTTGAGGAGAAGGTGATTAAGCCAACGAGTAGGTTTAATGAGTCGGGACCAATTACTATTGGCTCATATACAATTCGCAACTGGGACGATAAGTACAAAGGGATATTAACAATGGGCGATGTAATTAAGTATTCTTCTAACATTGGGATGGTCCACGTTTCATCAAAACTAAAAAAGGAGGCAATTCAGAAATATCTAAAGAATTTTGGTTTTGGAGCCCAGACAGGGATTGATCTGCAAGGAGAAGCATACGGGTTAGTAAAGAATGATAAATCTTGGTACCCAATAGACAGCGCAACAGTCTCTTTTGGACAAGGAATTGCGGTGACGCCAATTCAGATGATTACAGCATTTGCTTCGCTCATTAACGGGGGATGGATGGTTAAGCCATATACTGTTCTTGAGATGAAGTCTGATACAACTAGTAAGCTCGTCAGGCCTGATAAGGTAAGAAGAGTTATAAGTGAGTCAACCTCAAAACAAATTAAAAGGATGTTGGCAGGCTCTGTCGAGGGTGGCGAGGTCAAGTGGAAGATTCCTGAGGGATATAAGTTTGGTGGTAAGACAGGAACGGCTCAAATTCCGATTGAGGGTCATTATGACCCGACACAGACGATTGCTTCATTTGTAGGATTTGTCCCACTTGATCGTCCAAAATTTATAGCCCTTGTTACTTTAAGAAAACCTAAAACATCACAATGGGGTTCAGAAACTGCTGCGCCTGTATTTTTTGATATTGCTCGCGAGCTCCTGGTATACTATAACATTGCAAAAAGTCAGTAGCATATGCACTTTCTAAAAAAGCTATTTCATATTTTCGAAGCACTTGTCGCAGAGATAATCTTCGGCTTTCCAAGTTCAAAAATCAAAGTCATTGCTGTGACTGGAACTGACGGCAAAACTACAACCACTCACTTGTTATGCCATCTTTTACAATCTTCGGGTTACAAAGTTGGCATGATCTCTTCAATTTATGCTAATACTGGGGACAAAACGTACGATACGGGGTTTCATACCACTACACCTCGACCTTTTGCAGTCAGATCATATTTAAAACAAGCACTGTCAAGCAAATGTGACTACTTCATTCTCGAGGTTACCTCACATGCTATCGATCAAGGTAGGACGTGGGGGATTCCCTATATGTCAGGAGTTATTACAAATGTCACACATGAGCATTTGTATCACCATAACTCATTTGAGAAGTATTTAAATATAAAAACAAAGCTACTCCTTCAGTCAAAACAAGCGTATGTTAATTACGATATGAAAGCATTTAAGATGGTAAAGAATCAATTAAAGAAACATAATAAACATTTTTTCACATACTCTCTTAAGAAGCGCGAGGCAGATTTTACTTGGCCAAAACAGCTTAAAACAACACTCAAAGGAGAATATAATAAGCAAAATGTTATGGCTGCCTACGCAGTAGTTACCGATCTTGGTCTGACGCAAAAGGATGTTCAAAATGGCCTAAATACTTTTCAGTTGCCCAAAGGGAGATTTGACGTGGTTTATAATAAAAAATTTTCGATAATTGTTGACTTTGCTCATACTCCAAACTCACTCAATCAGGTGCTATCAACAGTGAGACATGATTATGGTGGTGGATCGAGGTCGTTGGTTCATGTTTTTGGTGCTGCAAGCGAGCGAGATGATAGTAAGCGCCCTCTTATGGGCGAGGCATCGGCATATTATGCAGATAAAATTATTCTGACTGAGGAGGATTATCGAAAAGAGAATATTCATCAAATTTTCTCACAACTGGAAAAGGGTATTTTAAGAAAAGGATTTACCTACCTTGAACCTAAAGATTTTATTGCAAAAAATTCTAAAAAAACGTATACAAAAATTGCAAATAGGGGTCATGCTATTGATGCAGCCATTTCTATATTAGCCCAAAATGACACCCTTATCACAACGGGAAAAAGCCATGAGAAAAGCCTCAATAGGAATGGAGTTGAGGAGCCATGGGATGAATATGGCGCAATAAAAGAGAGCTTAATGAAGCATTATTCTATAAAATTATGACACTGCTTAAAGCACAAAGCATATATTTTGTTGGCATAAGAGGCGTTGGTATGTGTGGATTGGCACTTGCTTGTCATCAGATGGGAAAACGAGTTATGGGTTCGGATGCACCAACGAGTGTCAAAACAGCAACTGCGCGCGCATTAGAACAGAATTCAATTGAAGTGTATGATAATTTTGATGCAAGCCATATAGATTCATCGATTGATTTAGTAATAACCCCTGCGCTTCATGGAGGAGAGCATAATGTTGAATCTAAAAAAGCAATCGAACTTGATATTGAGACCATCTCTTATGCAAGGGCATTGGGTGAATTAACTCAACTGTGTGCTTGCTCGATATCTGTTTGTGGGACTCATGGTAAAACCACCTCTACAGCACTGCTTGCATCGGTTTTAATAGAATTGCAAAAGCATGTAACACATGTCGTTGGCGCTGCTGAGTTTAATGATGGCCTCATGGGTGGTGGAAGTACGGGGCTAGAATATGGAGTGTTTGAAGCTGATGAATATGTAACGAGCGTTGGTGATGACCAGACACCAAAATTTTTATATCATCATCCTACTCACGTACTCTGTACCAATATAGACTTTGATCATCCAGATGTTTTTGCGTCATTAGATAATGTCAAAAATGCTTTTGAGGCGTTCTTCACGATGGTGAGTAAAAAAAACGGTGTACTTGTCTACTGCTTGGATGATCCAATTTTGTCTGAAGTTGTCGAAAAAATTGATATTGCAAAATTTTCATATGGGATAGACTCAGGAGAATATCAAGCCAAGAACATAGTTTTTACCTCAGATTCTACCATTTTTGATATTGAATATAACGGAACGCACCTTACGCACATTGATATGAAGTTGCTAGGGAGGCATAATGTTTGCAATGTGACCGGTGTTGCAGCATTGTGCAATACCATAGGGTTGCCAATTGCTGACGTGGTACGTAGTATTGCGAAGTTTCAACCAGCGCAGAGACGCATGCAGAAGCTTTATGAAAATAAGATAGTTGTGTTAGATGACTACGCCCATCATCCAACAGAGATTGATGCAACGCTTGATGCAGTTAGGTCTGCATATCCAGGAAGAAGAATTATTATGATTTTTCAGCTCCACACATTTAGTAGGACCCTTGCTTTAGAAAGTGAATTTCAGAAGTCGCTAACTGGAGCTGATAAGGTTTTTTTACTTCCTATATATGGATCAGTTAGGGAACATGATGTTCGCGAAATATCAACTCAGGAATTTGTTGATCATGCAAAGCAGAAGGGCATACATCATCTGATTCCTGTGGATAATAATCGCGCTCTTTCGGTCGTTGAAGATGAGATCACCGATGGAGATATTGTATTAACGGTAGGTGCAGGCGATGATATTGTGAAGTTAAAGGATGCACTAATTTACTCATTAAAACAAAAGCTTTGATATGAAGCACAATGTGTCCTACTCACTAAAACACCTAAATACTCTCAAGATTGATGTGATGTGCAATGATTATATTTTGGTTGATCATGTTGATGATTTTGAAAAAAAAGAAGTTCAATCTGTGCTTGATACGCAAAAGAGGCTTGTCTTGGGACAGGGAGCGAACATTTTATTTACTAAGGATTTTGATGGAGTAGTTATTCAAATTGCACATAGAACTATAGATGTCATCAAGGAGGGTGACGATTATGTTGAGCTATCAGTTGGCGCTGGGGTTGTTTGGCATGATTTAGTCACATATGCAGTTGATCATAATTGGGGTGGTATTGAGAATATGGCATTAATACCTGGGCTGGTTGGTGCGGCGCCCATTGGAAATATTGCGGCATATGGACAGAATTTTTCGGATGTGTGTCTTGGAGTTACAGGGTATGATTTAGAAACTGGAAAGACCAAACATTTCACTAAAGAAGAATGTGATTTTTCTTATCGAGAAAGCGTTTTCAAACACGAACTTAAGGACAAGATTTTAATCAT
>CAYNEP010000028.1:0-9087 GCA_964396255.1 uncultured Gammaproteobacteria bacterium
TCTGTTTTGTAGTCAGTATATCTCCACCATGTGGGTGTAAATGATAGGAAGATAGTTGCAGGATCGTCTTTAAATTTCTTAGCATTTGGATGTTTTGCATAGTGAATGTCCTGAATTTTTTCAAGTTCTCGTCTGTCGTCAAGGGCTCTGACGTCACCTTCCATTTGTAAGGTTATCCATTCCTCTTCACTAAATCCAACCACCAGTGATGCTTTGACAATCTCACCATTGAGCAAACCAAGACATTTTCTACTTGTATTCTCAGTTGAGAAATACAACATTAATGGATCATTTTTATGTGTGTAGTGAAGCGCCGAATTATGTGGTGTTCCGTTTGGGAGCATAGTAGCAAGACAACAGACTCTATTTTCAGAAAGAAAGTTTAATATTCTGTTATCCATACTATTTTTTGAAGAATGGAGCGGTGGACCGGATTCGAACCGGCGACCTTCTCCTTGGAAGGGAGACATTCTACCGCTGAACTACCACCGCTGGATATTCAACAGAATCTATTATATCACCAATATGCGAGTTTGACTCAAGAGGGTTTTGCACTATAGGCCGTTTGGTGTATACTATATGTTTATGTATATTGAAAGAACAAAAGTTATTCCATTAGAGCCAGATGGTGATGTATACGACATACATCGAATAGGAAAAGTACCGGGAGGTAAGCGCCTTGGCCTTAGGATACTAGACTTTGATATTGCTCGTGGTGAAAATCAATTACGCATTAGAGGGAAAGACCATGTTCTAGATTGGGCTGGAGCTCAGGGATTTAATCCTGGCCTTGGTGTTGTTGGTTGGCACGTTGAGGGTCAGGGTGTGACTGAGGTATTATATGCATTACGAGGCAGCGTTGATGTTCTGAGAAATATTTGGAATCCACAAAGTCAGCGACTAAGGACTGTTAGGCGTCGCCTAAGTGGTAGTATTTCACTTGATGATTTAGATCATGCTAGCGTGGCTCTTCTGACTAATGACGCTTGGTATCCAAATTTGCTAGTAACTCCACAAAACGGAAAACCATCAATTGTTGTTGCGCCTGGCGTTATTATAAGGCCAGGTGTTTTTCATAGCGCACATTCGTATTTTAAAGGTGGCCACGGATACGATCCTCAATATTTCTCTGTAAAGTTAAAAGAGGTGTAAATCGCTACACAACTTGCACTGCGTAATAGCGGTGATGAAATGTCTCTCCTGTTGGATGTTCAATTTGATGAGTCACGATTTCTTTTTGTAATTCCTTTGATAAGAGCTCCCCTACTTTAGGGTTGCTTAATAACTTGAACGTTCTATATGTGTTGGTAAGTGTTGAGAATAGTTTTTGCATAGGATTATATCTTAATTTGTAATTATTAATTAAGTTTTCTAATAATTGAGACGACAATACCAGCTAATTCCAAACTTTCTTGTGGATAAATTTTGGGGTACGACTCATTTGCTGGCACAAGCACGGGCTTACCATTTTCCTTTTGGTAATATTTCATTGTCCAGTCGCCATCAATTGCAGCAACAACAATATCTCCAAGTTTCGGATTTTTGCCTCGCTCGACCAACACTAGGTCTCCTTCGTATATACCGGCATCTTTCATGGAGTCTCCGGCGACTTTTAAAATAAATGTTGATTCAGGGCGAGCGATAAGATATTCATCTAATGTTGCGACATCTGATCTAACATCAAACATTGGTGTTGGGAATCCTGCTCTCACGACACCAGTGGCCATTTGAGGTGAGAATAAATAACGAGGAATTAAATGTCCTGTTTCGTCTTTTTCTAGAAACCCTCCCTCAATGAGTTTGTTGACTAATTTAAATGCTGCGTTTTTAGAAGCGAATCCCATAAGGTCTGCAATTTCCTGGTACGATGGAATTCGTCTATTTAATCTGAAGAACTTTCTAATTTTTTGTAGTGCTGTGTCTTGATTCATAATGTTTACACAATCTTTCAATGCGTCGTCCCCTAAGACTTTCATATGAGTGAACGATTGTACACTAGAGTGTAAACCATAAAAAAAAGTTTGTCAAGAGGAATATATTATGTTGACACCTGTTTGTAAGAGGTGGAGATTAATCGCTGTGCTGGCAAGACAAAGCCAGAGGCTACGAGGATTGTTAAAGGTTCTCGAGTTGATAGTAGTTTTTTGTGAGCTATTCGGATGTTGTGACGACAGGTGTCGAGCTCAGTCCGAAACCATTTGCGTACGGCTGGACAACGCATAATGGTCGCAGCATCATCTAAAACTGATAATCCAGCAGCATTGAGAATTTCTATTGGGATATTAATAATGCCGCGGTTCCAATCGGTAAGAAAATGACCAACGGCATTACCTATTCCTTCGCTATATGAAACATCTGTAACGTCATTTTCGCTTAGACGAGAGCGTGTTGTTGCAAGTAGCAAGCGTAAGCTTGTGGCATTTACTTCAGTCAGTTGGAGGCGTAGTTCATCTGCTGGAAGTGCCCTTCGCTCCTGCGATCTTGTGTGGTCGATCATCATGCTGTCTATTGATCCAAGTAAGATATCTCTAAGGCGATTTGGATCATCACCTGGCTGAGTGTAAGAGTTAAATAGTTGTTGCCCAAGATGACTTATTGGGGGCGATCCTGTGAACTGACCGCTAACTACTTGCTCTTTAATGGAGTTAACATAGTCGATAGGTTTATTTGTGCCCAGATGACGACCATGATAATCACCATCTAAGACATCGTCTATATGGCGCAATAGTAAATATGAAGATCGCGCGACAGTGCCAAGTCGTCTATCAACCAGGGGTAATAACCCAAACGCGATAGTGCCTAGACTATATTTAGTGGGATTCTCAGTAAGTAGTCTGCGAATTTCACCTACGCAAACAACGCTTGCTTCAGAGAGCTTGGGTCGCATCTCGTGTGTTAAATTGTATTAATTTATAAATAGTACTTTTCATATTCTAAATATAGGAGGAAGTATATAAGACTATGGGCTTTATATCAATGTTGATAAGTTATGATGGCAACCTATTGACAACATGATGAGATGTTACATAGAATAAACGTATTAATTAAATGTTGCGTATAAATGTCTAAAGCAAAAGCTAAAAAAGCTGTAAGATCTCACCTTCACAAACCTGTGTCTTTGCCGGTTGCATTGTTAGCTTTAATTGGCGTTTGTGTTGCGATTATTTTATTTGCAAAAGCAGCTACAATCTCACAGTTTAACACTTCATCTGAAGCGTCAGGAGGCAGGCGTAATTGCTCTGCTTTTTTTGGCTGTGGACGATATGAAGAATGTCTTGGAGGTGTTTGTGTTCCGGAAGGTAGCGACATCACTCGCACGCCAAGAAGACATGGCATGCGACCAACGCTTCCTGAGAGGCGACGTGGTGCTGAGAGCGGTAGACGCAATTGCACGGATTTATTTGGCTGTGGTCGTCATGAACAATGTCTCAATGGTCGATGTGTGAGACAGTAGATGTCGTGCTTTGTACCAGTTGAATATACTTTTGACAATAAGAAGGAATATTCTGTAGAATCAAGATATTATCAGTATTAATTCGTTTCATGGCAAAAAAATCTCAAAAGTCTACCCTTCATGCTCCTGTTAATTCAACAATAGCAATTCTCGCATTACTTGCAGCTGTTGTGTGTATTATTGCAATGGCAAAGGCATATGCGCTGTCGTAGCTTAATCCCTGCAGGGAATTAATTTCGATTAAATATTTGTTATCTCGACTGGTTTGATGCTATATTCTTCCGGCTCAACTATGTAGCCGCTCCTGCCACAGCCTTCTCTTCGACAGGTAGTTTGTGCCCCGAGTCTTCCGTCATTCGTAAGCGTGACGTCATCAACCTCAAGCGCTCCATTTACGGTCTGGAATGTATGGGCTTTTCCATTATTCACTTGCACCAGATGGTCTAGAGTTTCAACATATTCTGCAAAAGTAGCAAGTGGACAACTGTTGTTGCTCCTTCCAGGACATTGATTACCTTCAACCGCAATGCATAGATCACGTTCTGTCATTCTAATCACCTCCCTAATACCTAAATTTTAAATTTGATTTAATTTTAGCCTATAGTATGATATAATCTTGACACCACTATGACAACTATTAGGCACGTTTGGGACTATTCTCCCGAAACTGAAGCGCAGCATATTATCTGGACAGCATATCAGATAAAGAATGGTTTTTACTTTTCAAAAGGATGGCTTCTCTCTCCTTCTCCGGTTCCTCGTCATACACGCGTCGTATATTTTCCAAAGAAAAATTATGACACAATCCCCCACTTCTGGGACAAGGCAATGAAGATGTGCGAAGGTGTACTTATTAATGATAAGGAATACGTAAAGCAAGTTGCCCATCTTTTTAAAAGCGACACACTTAACTTCATAAAGCTGAAAAGAGATTGGGACAAGGTATATGCTCAGTTTGTCTCAGGTCTACAAGACATCATGCCGGGAATTTTTGAAGGCGTTGATACTATTGAGATCCGGCCAGTGAACTATGGGGTTCGGTCAACGGCATTCTCAAAATATGTAAACCCCATGCATCCAGAACAACATATTGTTGTGTACGTACGGTCAGATATGGATATCTCCGATATCGCTTCGTCCATTTTGATAGATAGACTTCATAAAGATTCAACATACTCCCATTTTATTTGGGAGGAAAAAATGGCGATAAAGGATTTTATTATCAACAATACAAAAATAAAAAAACTTTTCCCTCAACATATTGGCACAATCTCAACAATTCGTCAAAAACAGCAAGCTAAACTTGTGAAGGCAAGTAATCAATATTTTAAGTCTCTAGGACTAGCCCAAAAAACATTATTAGAAATAATTGATAATCAAATAGTGCTTAATGGTTCTCCCCTATTGCTTTCACCAATTGAGAAAAATGTTCTCTGTTTTTTAATACGTAAATCAGGGAGTGTTGTATCTTTTGATCAAATTGGAGATGTTATGTGGGGTGATGAATCGAGCAATAAGTTTTCGCTATATGCAATTGCAAAGGTTATCGAGCGAATCAGACATAAAATAGAAAAAAAAGGAATATATCCTGAGATCATTCAAACTAAGCGTAGCGAAGGGTATGTCTTATTGGGGTAGGCCCTGACGATTTCTAATTGTTGAGTTTGGGTTAACCTTCTTTATCGAATCGTTTGTTCTGGGAACTGTTATTATTTTGTTTTGAGGTGGTGCGTTGATCGTGGTTGAAACGGGAGTGCATAATCCCCTTGCACCTGAGACACATTGGTCGGGAGCCGTCCCCTGGGGGTTCCAACAACACGAGTGAATTCCAACCTGCGTTGCCAGATCACATTCACTTGCTGACTTGAAGGCATTGCAGCTATCACGACCAAGCTCTCTCCATCCCCAGATGTTCTTGCAACATACGGCATCATTTGCATTCTGGCCACCAAGAAGTTGACACTTTCGCTCCCCTGTTGCGGGATCTTTTGTAACATCGCACGTTATGGGGATCATGCCATTCTTGTCACATTCTGCTCTATTCTTTGCACACTCTCCTCCAATCTGGGCACATGCAACAGGATCACATGATGATACTGGTGGTACCTGAGCATTGACCGGGCGCGGTGTATTTTGAGTTTTTAGATAGACGAGTTGACCTAAGAATACAGATGCAAGTATTGCCAGCATCATAATATGTGTGGTCTTATGTATTTTATGTTCCATATTTTTCACAGAAACGCCATGTTGGCCAATTGTATGGCTTACACATCTTTCGTCCATTACATTCTACTTGCGTGTCGCATCCTTTTACAGTTGTGCATTGGTCGGGTGGCACTTGTGCACATTGCTCGGGACTTGCTTGTGGACAAATATATTGTCCGTTTGTATGACTTGGTTGACATCTACCTTTGCCATTATCGGCACAGATATAATAGTCACAGTTTAAATCAGTATCACATGAATCCTTACTTTTATATTGATCGCAGTAATTGAAATTATCACAGGTAACTTTTCTCATGCCATCCTTGCTAAGGATATCAGCAAAACATTTTTGTGAACATTCGTCCCATCCACATTGATACCAATGATTAAGATCGCTGCATTGTTGCTCTGTTTTTGCCCCACTACACGAATCATTCCCATCCCAACTCCATCCCAACACACAACACGTTTCATTATCCGACTCAACAATAGTACATCTATTTTGACCATTGGAACTTTCAACATTACATCGTATAGGCAGCCCTCCTACGCGAGTACATTCAAATCGAGCATCAATTTCACCCCGAATACATCTCCCTTTTCCACCGGTAGCCTGAGCGCATTTGAAGTCACAGCTTTGATGGTTTTGAATGCTGTTTGTTGAGGCTCGCGATGACTGCTTGAGTGCTTGTTTGCTGGTGAGCCGACTTAATGAGAGTCCTGCAGTTATTGAGAATACAACAACCAAGACTCCAAGGAGTGCTAATTTTATCTTTTCGAGTTTGGCAGTATCATCCATGTTGAGCGAGTTTTAAGGAATTGTCTCAGTGTCCGGTGCACAATAGACATTTTCTGTTTCGTTTGGAGACTGATATCCGCATTGGTTGTCAGCGTGACAGGTTCCATCACATGTGCTCTTACAATCAGAACCCCAATAGTTACATCTTTTTTCAACAATGTCTGCCTTGCATTGACATGTTCCGGTCTGAGCACATGTTTGCTCATCCTGGCAGCGTCCACTAATACATAGTAGACCATTTGCACAATTGCTATCAGATCGACATCCTGCTCTGCAGTTATTGCTCGTACAACAAAACCATTCTCCACTATTCGTTTTTGCAGGATTGAGCTTGCCAGCTCGACAAACACCCCTTTTGCCGCTAAATGATCCGCAATATTCTTGACATGTTGAGTAATTATTGTGTGTTTCTGTGTTGTAGTGTTCTAAAACAGCACAGCCTTCGGGAGATGTAACCGTTGTAGGTATTGGTACGGTTGGCGTTGCTGGCGTTGGGGATGGACTACAACCAGCGATAGGAAGCCTTACTTCGTAGAAAACAGTCTCTTTTGACTTATTTCCTCCTTGCCTATTACTTCTATAGTGTAGATACAACTTACAAATACCAGTCGGTACAGGAACGTTAAAAATGAAGTTACGATAAGGTGTTGCCTGAGCGTTTTTCAAGATGCCCTCATTTTGGTGTGGGAGTGGGTCAGTAACGATGCGTTCTGCTTTAGCTGGGTAGTCTGGACCGGCATTAAACTTGCCTATAGTGACCGTTGGACATTTCTCTTTTGGCGGGTAAAGTTCATTTGAATCAAGTGGGAAGGTGTTTCCTATCCTCTTTCCATCAGGCTCGAGCGTTGCCCAAACAACCCAACACTCAGCTCCTGTGTGCTTAGTTCCTGCAAAGACAATATTGCCACTAATGCTAAGCTCATTAGTGTCGTCATATGTGATGACCTTTAATGTGTCTTTCTCAAGCATGACGTTGGGCGGTGTGCCAGAGTTGGTAAATGGCCAGCGGTTGTACGCAAACCCAAATAAGTTAAACTCACCATTTGTAACAACATTTAGACCGACCAGAACTCCAACTAAAAGCACGAAAGTGAGCGCAAGATTTTTGAATGAGAATTTCAGAGAAGGTTTGGACGATTTCTTCTTACGTTTCATTGTTATTTTTTAAGTTAAGCACTATTTATATGGTATGTCAAGAGTTTGTTACCTGAAGTGGAGTGAGTTAATCAGATTTGGGTCTGAGGCAACCTCTTGCTCGAGAGTTGACAATGAATATTTTTCAATTTTAAACTCGTTAGGATAGTAGTTTATACTCATTGGTTTTTTCACAATATTAACCTGATGTTCTCTCCACCAGGTTTCATTGAGCCATGGTTTATCTTTTGGAGCTGGTGCAATAATAAGTTTTGTAACTGCTCGCTTTGCAAATGGAACAGCGGTGATTTTGTGAGATTTTTGGACATAGTCAACTGCAAATCGTTGCGAATATCCGTATAAGTCAGGTGTATAGATGTAATAGCCAAATTCATGGTTTTCATTTTTAAACAAATCCTCAGCCAGGTTTTTATTAAACTTCCATGATCCAGCATCATATCCTATGACCATGTTGCTTGTTGTTATTGATTGTGTTGTGTTCCACATATTAGCAATTACTATAATGCTTGCTAACCCTAGGACAATTTTATTGTTTTTACCAATTAATATCGTTGATAGGACCATTGCTGATAGTGGCATAAACGGCCAATAATAATAGCTCCAGACAACACCTGAGAATAAAAATGTCAAAATGAAGTAACCAAAATAGAGATATAAAAAGACCAATACTGGGTCATGCACTTTTAATTTCTTTTGCCTGAAGCGTGAGTACACTACCCACACAAATATACCCAAAATCAAAGCATTGAGCCCTTGAGATATGTAGGGGTTTAAACCTATGCCTTCAAGAAATATGCTTTTGACCCTGTTTGCTAAAAATGGAATTGTGTCAAGCTTTCCTGGATCGGCAGATCCTCCAATATATGAAATAATTGCTTTTACTTGCAGAAATTGATGACGGAATTCGAAAATGACATAGGTTATAAGAGGCGGCACAAGAGCAAGTAGACTCAATATATGAGAGTAGAGCTTGTTTTTTACTATTGTTGGTGATACGTAGAGTATGACTAAGAAAATAATTGGGAGAGCAAACGCGATCTGAAACTGAACCGCAATACCAAGGACAAAAAATGTAAGTGCAAGATAGTATGCTTTGCGAGTCTTTAAATACTGTAATAACAAATAATAAAATAGTGGCGCGCACAAAACTGCTCCATATGCATTAAATAAATTTTTTGTTTCAGGTGCGATGCGCAGGGCAACAAGTGTTGCAGCAGTAATGCCACCCATGGTATTAGATAAACGTTTTGTTACGACGTATGCAATGCCAACAAGCGACGTTGATAAAAGTACCCAAAACCAGCCAACAATTACGGGATTTCCTTGCGCAAGAATATATGCTGGGACGTTCATGTAGAGCCAGAGTGGTCCATGAAAAACTCCAGTTATCCCACCTGATCGTGGACCAATAAGAGTTATGGGATTTTTAGTGGCTATATCCTCAAATAACAGGAAATCACGCGCAACATCGGTA
>CAYNEP010000029.1:0-8625 GCA_964396255.1 uncultured Gammaproteobacteria bacterium
TAGTGGAGACTCCGTTACCAGTGTTTGTTAATTGAGTGTTGTTGCTTGCTTGTGTTTGTGCATCAACAGATACGCCAACTACGTTGGAATTAATACCAGTTGCTGTTTGGTTAACAGTTGCTGTATTAGATCCTGTTTGAAGGCCAACACCTGCTCCAGAAACAGGAGCGCATGGGTTACATAGGCTTCCGACTGAAATGTTACCACTCAAAACGTTATTACCAGAGTTTTGATTCAAGGTTGAAACCTGTGAAACGACTGCGGTGTTGGTTGTGTTTGTGTTAACGTTGGTGTTGCTGTTTGATGATGTGTTTGTTACAACTCCATCACCACTGTTTAAAATGGTGGTGGTATCAGCTGCTGAAACAGGTGCTAAAGCGGAAGCTAAAACAACTGCAAAAGCGGCTATAGTTGCGATTGATTTTCTCATTGTATAATTCACCCCCTTTCCGATTCGAGTATTTGTAATTAGTAACTGCATATAAAAAGTAGTGTCGAATAATTAATTGCTCTTAAGCTCAAGTGTTCTTAGTTTTCGACCAAGAACAAATGTTGCGGTAATGATTGAAAGAAGCATGACTGTGTCTTCGGCACCAGATGCTGGAAGTTTTTTTGCTCGGGCACCAAGAACCTTACCAACTGCTTTTTGAGTTGCAGCGGCTAGCGTTTGGGCAGTGTATGAAACACCGCTGACGACTGATGATCCTCCAGTTCCACCACCCGTATTATTTTGTTGTTGAGTTTGTTGTGGTTGCTGTGTGGTGTTGATGACAGCTTCAGCTAATGTTGTTGTTGGCTCAGGAGTTATAGATGGTGCTCCAGTTGGTAATACTGGATCGCCAATGTGTACCTCATTTGAATTGCCAGATGCTGCCATATTTATATTTGCTGTAGTATCTCCAGTTTTGATAAATCCAGCCGTACCATAACATGCGAGGTTATCAGAGACGTCATTGCCACCAGTATTTAGGTCAGCATTGACTTCTTGCTCGAGTGTTAGGCTATTTGTTGTATTGACTGTGACATTGGTCGTATTGTTGTTTGTCGTGTTTGTCGTAACATCATCACCTGTGTTGATTATGTTAGTTGTGTTTGCGTCACTATTGAGAGATGCTGATGGTTCATTGATCGTGGTGTTGTTATCATTAACTTGTGCTGTCATCGTGACATTGATGATCGCATTTCCAGTTTTGATGACTCCTGCATTACCATTGATTGCTATATTTCGGTTAGCTGTATTGTTTCCAGTTATTGCCTTGGCATTAACCTCTTGCCTGACTGTTGCATCATTTTCGCTATTGACTGTTGTTGAGTCATTACAGTTTGTTGAGTTCGTAGTGGTAACATCATCACCTGAGTTAAGCATGTCTGTGTTTGTGTCACCACATCCAGCACCATTATTGTTAACGGTAGTAGTATTGCTGTTTGCAACTGCTGCCATATTGACGTTCACAACTGCATCGCCAGTTTCAATCACTCCTGCATCACCGTTGACAGCAATTCCTCGTGATGAATCGTTGCCTCCAGTGTTTGAGATACATGAGGATGCGTTTACTATTCGTCCAAGACTGCTTTCAGGAACGCCGCAGGTTTGAGCAATAAGAGCGCGGTTTTCATTAGTGACGACAAGGTAATGGTTTTGATTTGAGGCAGACGTTGCGTTCATCATATTTCCAGAATTTAAGATATATATTGATGCGCCAGATCCTGGACCACCATTGCTGCTTGTCCCGCCAACAATTGCTACGTTTCCATTTGCTGCAACAAGGTAGTTTGTGTCAATTGATGCATTGCCTGTGATGATACCTCCAGCAATGCCACCGATTGCAATATTGCCTCGAGCTCTATTGTTACCAGTACTTGCTTTTGCATTTGTCCCTTGATGGATAAGTGCAGTATTTCCTTGGGAGATAAAAAGTGAGTCTGTGCCATTTGCGCTCGTTGTTGTTGTGATGCCACTTCCAGTGTTTGAAAGATTCGTAGTATTTCCACTTCCCGCACCTCCCCCGTTAACTGTTGCCTGATTATTATTAGCAGACACAACGCCTGTAACATTAATAGCAGCGTCACCTGTTGTGATCATTCCAGCGTTACCATTGATAGCAATGTTTTTTTCAGCTTCATTATTTCCTGTTTCAGCGTATGCATTTGTGTTTTGAGATACATCGGCATCATTTGTTTGATTAACGTCTGTTGATGAGTTTTGATTATTGGAAGTTGAGGTGTCAACATCATCGCCAGTATTGGCTACATTTGTATCATTAGATGGGTTGCTTGGTTGAGACTGTGGATTAATTTGTGGATTAGGATTTATGTTGATCGTACCAACATTTTGGTTAATTTGATTCGTGATTGTTGAGTTTAAGTTTGCATCAGGTGCTTCTGCAGCATGTGCAAATGGTGAAGTTGTAAGAAGGATTGTAACTATTGCACTTGTTGCAATTATTTTATTAAGTAGCTTCACCATATTCTTTATTTATTCGAACGTAAAAATAGTAAATAATTTAGGCTAGTTTCTGAGCCTCTTTTTCTAACCGACATAGCGATTGTACTAACGTGAAATTTTACTGTCAATACGTTATCTTTAATACTTTTTATCATTTTTTAGCCTTATTTGTATACGACCTATATAATGCGTACCAATGCATCACTAAGTACAACATAGTAGTGTGATACTGTTCAAAGTACATCAACTTTCATACACCTATACTAGTGACAAATAGTACAGGTCATTAAAGATAAGTGGGTAAGAGGTTTGTAAGAGTTCTGTGAGTAAGTCAGCGATCATGTGCTCCTCACAAAAGATGATAGATCGCTGGGTAGCAAAATATGGTATTGTAACAATTACATTCTCGAGTAATTTTGGTTTTCCAACAGGGTAGGACTTAGTAATACTATTTCTATTTCATTTAGAAATAAATATTTTCTCTGACTTATCTTAGTTTATTGTGTAAATTGAGTTTTCCACAGATTAATCAACGTGTTTATAATTAGGCGAGTTTTTATCAGCAAAGTATAGCGACATAATAAGGCCCACATGATTTAGCGGGCCTTATTATTTAAAATACCTACTTACCTTGTTTGCACATAGCTTACGCAATGACCTTGATTTTTGAATAATGGATTTGAAAAGCTCATCCAACCACCTTTCTTACAATTCTCCTTTGTAATAAGTGGATCAAAATCGTAAATAGTCTCACCTGCGATGGTATTAACAACAACATTGTCAAGGTATCCGTCGAGTCCAACATCGTTAGCTGAAGTATCGCCCACATTAAGCGCAAACATACGAATGTTTGAACCAGAGCTAAGACTGTTCATGTCTGCAGGAACAGAGGGGCAAGTATATGGAGAGCTTCCTCTAGTTGTTACTGAATATGACTTCGTTGGATCAAACTCCACAGTGGTAAAGTTTGTCATTGAGCCTTCGCTTGGAATGATATTATATCTACAGTCATAGTACTTTAAATCATCGGATTCTCCAAAGTTTGCATATACATTCATGTAGAACTGATCACTATCTGTCAAGCTACCTCCAGAGCCAATCAAAAAATCATAGGAAATGGCATTAACATCTTCTACTGGAGTATTTACAAAATTTTCAGCGACCATTTTATTAGCTGGAGTTGAGCCAATAGGCAGGATGTATAGACTTCCAAAGCCAATACTTGCTTCGTTAGTGTTAAAAACAAATGGTGTTGAAGTGCTTAGGTCTCTATTGAATAGCCAACCTGGTTGATTTTCAGCACCTGCAGAATTTCCTGTCACCACGACACTAGAGGCACCATATGCTATCCCAGTAACGAAGTGCATTATAAATAATAATGACACACTATTAGATAATAGTTTTTTCATTATTTTCACCTCCTTTCAAGATTGTAATACTTATACTCTCATTATAAAGTTCGTACTCAGAGATTGTAAATAGAATAATTTGTATTATGGTACGGCTAATATATCAACAAGAGTACAATATGTGTATAAGATCAGCATGTTTCAGAAAAAAATATCCGTATGAGCAATAATATTATTAGATGTTATCTATGTGGCAGTAATCTAGAGCAAATTAAAAGAATTTACAATTCGGATATTCTAGAATGTGCAAATTGTTTACTAGGGTATACATACCCTATTCCAGAAGATTTAAAGTCTGACTATGGTGGCTATTCAATAGATGATTATTCTAATAGAAGCGTGCGATATGAAAAGAGGTTTATTGGCATAATTAATAAAATTATGAAATACAAGAAATCTGGAAAAGCCTTAGATATTGGATCTGGATTTGGACTATTCCCAATGCTCTTAGATAAGTATTCAAGTTTTCAAATAGAATGTATAGAGCCACATTTGACAACATCTTTATTAGGTTTACCCACCATTAAGGTACATAAGAAATTAGTTGATGATTTTCTTATGAATAATAATCAGAAATATGATCTTATTACTATGTTTGATGTCGTAGAGCATTTTAGAGATTTCAATACTTTAAAAAAAGTCAGGAAAATCTGCTCAAACGACAGTCTTGTAGTTATTCAATTTCCAAATTACAAAAGTATTATGGCAAAAATTTGTAAGAGATGGTCTTGGTGGATGGTCGAGGATCATGTTTTACATTTTTCACCAAAGTCAGCAGAGCTATATTTAAAAAATCAAGGATACGATGTGTTAAAAATAATGACTTATGAAGATTTTGATGATTTTATGAAGAACTTGGATGGTAACTTTTCTGGTATACACAATACAATTTTGAGAAAAACATATAAGTTACTATTCTATTCATTATTTATCCCTATTTACATCATTCTCAGAAAAGTATTCTTCCATTTTAAATACGGAGGTTTGATATTAGTATTCGCTAAGCCATTATCGACATGAATAATATAACCCTTATCATTATTACCAAAAATGCAAGCTTATTAATTCGTGATGCTATCCTTTCGGTGAAAGGACTTACTGACTATATTATTATAGTTGACAATGACTCGACCGATAACACGAGGGAAGTTGTGAAAAGATATAACGCAGAAATTTTTTCATATAGCGGTCAAAACTTAGGAGAGCAAAGAAGTGTTGGTCTAAAGCATGCCAAAACTAAATGGGTGCTGTTTTTGGATGCTGATGAGAGACTGTCGCCTGAATTGCAAAGCGAAATCAAGCGTATTTCTTCTGGTAAAAGCGATTTTGATGGATACTCAATTCCATTCCTTAATCATTTCTTAGGGCGACCTTTACATCATGGAGGTGAAGATTACTCCATGATTCGTTTTTTTAGAAAGGATAAGGTTGTCATAAGTCCCAACCTCGTCCACGAGGGCTTTGCGATCCCAAGTGGAAAGGTTGGAAAACTTAAGGGCAAGATTGTGCATTACTCATATAGATCCCTTCGACAGATGTTTTTGAAGTTTCATGATTATGCACTTCGAGAGGCGCAGCAAAAGTTTCAAAAAAAAGAGAGATCAAGTATGAAAAAGATTATCGCTTATCCACTTCATATGTTTTGGGCGAGATTTATAAAAGACAAGGGATATAGAGATGGATTTTCTCGAATTTTATTGGATATAGGATTTGCATATATGGAGTTTATGACATATGTAGTTTTGGCATTTAAGAATATTACCTCCGAAAAACATTTATGAAGATAGGATTTATAGTTGTTTTGTATAAAACACCCCAAGCAGAAATTGATAGGATTGCTCGCGAAATAAGGGCACTTAAAATTAAAGATTATTCTCTTTATTGCATTGATAACTCAAAAGAAAATAGGGGATTTGCAGGGGGTGTGAATGTTGGCATTACAAATGGACTTAAAGATAATGTTGACTATTTTGTCGTTTTGAATCCCGATATTCATCTTCCCAAATCGATCGGAGGCGAACTGCTAAAAGGCGCAACACACTTTGATATTTGGGGCGGGGCAATGCTCCAGCAAAATAAGGAATATTTTGGAGGAGAGCTTGATGGGCGCAGGATGAGTGGCGGACTTAATGAAAAAAAACCCCAGCATCGATTTGTGAAGTGTGATTTTGTGTCGGGATCCTTAATGGTGATTTCTCGATCAACAATCAAGAAAATAGGGCAATTCTCTGAGGATTACTTTATGTATTACGAAGACGTGGATTACTGTCAACGTGCTCGCATGGCAGGACTTCGGGTCGGGATCGATGCAGATCTCAAATATGAACACTTTGAAACCTCAGACCAAAATCCAAAAAAGGACTGGTATTTAGCTACAAATAGATTGAGGTTTTTATTTAAGCATGGCTCTCTTAAACAGAGATTATGGGAGGTTGTGTATGCTCCTAAAACTTGTATGGATCTCATGCGTGCAAGATTCCATCAGAAAAAGCTCCTGATTAATTTTACGAGCATGAGTATTTCGTCTGTAATAAATAGATTGTTAACGTTTTTGTTGTTTATCACACTTGTCAAACTCATGCCCGTTGGAGATTATGGCGAGTATGCCCTTGTTTGGGCGCATGTAGGAATACTTATGCCCCTTCTTGATTTGGGGACCACAACATATAGCCTTGTTGAGTTACCGTCTAAGACGGAATCGGCATTTTTTAATGTGTTCTCGCTGAGAGTACTTTTGAGTGTGGTTATATTTTTGTTCACGTTATTTCTTGCATTCATTTTTCATTACGAAGCACGTATTATTGGGTATATCGCACTAACTGGCGCTGCTATTTTTGCAAACAGCATGTCAGGAAGTTTTCTTATTGCATCATCGCTCAAGCAGAAACTTCATTACCCAGCGCTTGTCTCAGTTGCATTTCAAATTGTCGTCATAACTACACTTATTAGCTCTCTTTTTATTAACAAAAATATCGGCATAGTTTTTGCACTCACTTGTATTTTGTATTGTGTGTATACAGCACTAAACGCAACACTTATTATCAAATCATTCAAAGGAGCATTTCGATTCCATTTCGATATATCTTCATGGAAAGAAATTGTTTCAAAATCCTATGTTTACGTTTTGATTGGCATCTTTGCTGGCATTTATTATGGGGCTGATATTTTTTTGTTAAAAATAATTAAGGGAACCGAAGTTGTCGGGAAGTATGCTGCGGGGTACAAGTTTTATGACTCATTTATGTTTTTGGCAGCAAACTACTCAATTGCAGCTACGCCACTATTGGCTATGGTAAAAAAACAAGGTAGGTATATATTTGGCAAAAGAGTACGACGTGATAGTTTTGTATTATTTGGCATCGGAACATTAATTTCGTTATGTGTCATAACCCTCAGTCCATTATTATTGCAATTTATTTTAAGACAAGAATATGCAGAGTCTATCCATGTTTTGAAGATTGTCATACTATCTCTTCCTTGGTTGCTTGCGACAACGGTTTTCTTAAACGTCATGTATCTTTATAAAAAACAACATTGGGTAGTGTGCTTATTCTTATTTCAAGTATTTTTCAATATCATCTTAAACATTTATTTTATTCCGATTTACTCGCTATACGCCTCGGCATACATAACGGTTATAGGTGAAGTGATTAATACAATTGTGAGTGGTATATTAGTATTTAAACTGCTTAATACATCATGAAGATTCATGTTGATGCGGGAGCCCTATGCGCGCCGATTGGAAGGCGATATGGCAACTATTCTTTTTCTACAAATTTATTAACGACTCTCTGTGAGAAAGATAATCACAATGAATACTGTTTATATACTTTTGGAAGTGTTGAGTTTAAGAAAAAAAACAACGTTCATATAAAAAAACTCATGCCTTCATTTGGCTTCATGCCCTACAGGGTTGCACTTGAGGAGCTAGTTACACCATCTGATGTTTTCCTGAGTCTTAATCAGGCAATTCCTCTTTACACAAAAGGAAAAGTGATCGCCTTCTCACATGGTCTTGCGTTTCATTTCCACAAAAACTTGTATGCTGATTCTTTTCATCAACTTAATGCCCAGTTGCAGCATATGCTACGTCGAGCAGACTACATAGTTGTCTCATCAAACAGAGTAAAGCAAGAATTTAAAAGTATTGCGCCAAGTTACAAGCGTGTTGTTGCAATACCATTTGGTGTTTCGCCGTCTTATGCTCACGTTAGGGGAAGTATTAAAAAGCAACCATTCTATATGTTTGTTGGTATGGACCATCCAATAAAGCAAATTGATATTCTGGTAAGGTCATTTTTACGAGCTAAAAAAATAGCGAATAACAAAAATTTTAAACTAGTCCTCGTTGGTGTACAACGGAAGTATGAGGCAATTGATGATGCAATAACTGTCGTGGCTCAGGCGAATTGCGACGATTTAAAGACTCTCTACACCAATACTAGTGGCTTAGTCACTACCTCATTGTATGAAAGTTTTAATTTACCTGTGTTAGAAGCACTGTCATGTGGGGCTCCAGTTTTTGGGTTAGAGCCAGCAATCATTCCTGAACTTGAGAAAAGTGTTTATTGTGCAAAAAACACTACACAACTCACTGAACTTTTAGCACAGGGTATTGGGGGCGGGATGAAGGTTAAAAGGTTTGACCAAACTGAATTTTCATGGGACAGGTATGTCCAAAAATTAATGAGTCTGTTTTAGTATTTTTTCTTTAGAATAAGCGTTTCAACATTATCTCCCCAGCTCATCTTTTTTAAAGTATGGTGAATT
>CAYNEP010000030.1:0-8571 GCA_964396255.1 uncultured Gammaproteobacteria bacterium
CATGTATATTGAGGTTAAACCAGACACCTCGCTCTCGGTACATGTATCGTATACATTAGAACCTATCCAAAAATTTGATAGTTATCAGCTTGTTGTTCAAAAGCAAATTGGGACAATTAACAACGAGCTTGAAGTGGTCTTTACATCATCAGATCCAACCATACAATTAAAAGGCCAAAACTTCAACGAACTTGAAAAACATAATCAATTACTATACAATACAACCCTAACCACGGATAGGATTTTTCTTATCAGGATGGGCAAAAAAGCACAAGATTAACTGCTTATTTCATAATTACAATTTAAATCATACGTATGGAAAAAAATAAAAAAGAAAAAATCGAGCTTAATGCACAAGTTCGTGACATCGTCGGTAAACAAGTTAAAAAACTACGAAAAGAAGGCAATCTGCCCGCAAATATATTTGGGGAAGGTTTTAAATCAACATCAATTGTTATGCCTTTGGTCGAGTTTGTAAAGGTGTATAGAATGGCTGGGGAAACACAAGTTGTTTACGTCCAGGTCGGTTCAGAACAACACCCAACTCTTATAGACACCGTCCAAAAACACCCAATATCGGGTGACCTTTTGCATGTTGACTTTAAAAAAGTGAGCTTGAAAAAGAAGATTGAAACTGAAGTTCCAATTGTTTTTGTTGGCACATCAGAGGCAGTTGAGAAAAAGCATGAAGATATGCTTACTTTTAAAGATACATTATGGGTCAAGGCACTACCTGATGCTATCCCTTCTGAGATCGAGGTTGATATCACATCACTTATTGAAGTTGATGATGAAATTACCGTCGGCTCTTTAAAAAAGTCTGCTGACTTTGAAATCGTTGATGAAGCAGAAACCGTCATTGCTAGAATAAGCGCTCATGTAGAACAGAGCGTCGAGCCAGATACAACATCAGAAATTCCAGCCGATGAAGGCACTGAAGTCTCAGAAGAGGGCGAACAGGCAAGTGAAGAGGCCAAAGCTGAGACAGACGAGAAATCAGAAGGAAATAGCGATCAGCAATCTTAAATATAACCTTACGACAATAAGCATTCATTGCCACGCGCGTGAGTTATTTGCTATTATGAAATATAATGAGCAAAGTAATACGTGTCGGACTTAATGGATTTGGTAGGATTGGCCGTGCTTTTACTCGGATTGCTCTATCTAGTTCTGGAATTGAAATCAAAGCTATCAACACGTCGCGATCCTCTCCTGAGATATTATCCCACTTGTTACAATATGACTCTGTGTATAGAACATTTGAAAAGAATGTTTCACACAGAGCCAATCATATTCTTATTGAAGATACATCGATAACCTGTTTTAATTATCAAAACCCACAAGATATTCCTTGGGATACCCAAGACGTTGATATTGTTATTGATTGCACGGGTGTTTTTAAAACTAGACAAGAACTATCAAAACACCTAACAGGATCGGTCGCAAAGGTAATTCTTACATCGCCAACAAAGGATAAAACTATTCCACATATTGTCCTTGGTGTTAACGATGATACTTTTCCTTTTAAGGAGGCTGATATTATCTCTAATGCATCGTGTACAACTAATTGCGCAGCTGTCATGTTTAAGATCATCCATGATGAGTTTGGTGTGGCTAGTGGATTCCTTACTACTATCCACGCATACACATCATCACAACAGCTTCTGGATGGAGCTACAAGCGACCTAATGCGTTCTCGAGCGGCAGGCCTCTCTATAGTTCCATCAACAACCGGGGCTGCCTCATCAATTGGCAAGGTATTGCCCGATCTTGAAGGAAAACTTAATGGAACATCAATCAGAGTCCCCACCCCAGTTGGATCATACACAGATATCAGTTGTATAGTCACATCAAAAGCGACAATATCCGACATTAATATAGCTTTTCAAAAAGCATCAAATGATCCAAAATATAAAAATATCCTCTCATATCAAGAGACACCGCTTGTTTCATCAGACTATATAGGTAATAATAACTCGTGTGTTTTTGATGCAAACTACACTGCTGTACTACCTCAATCACTAATTAAAGTGTTTGGATGGTATGACAATGAATGGGGATATTCCTCTCGACTTGTTGATCTCACGCAGAAGCTAAGGGAGCATCTTTGATTGGCCTATTGGAGTTGAGCATTAACCACCAAGCGCTTAGAATACGTTTTCTCTATCGAATTCCATACTCCATCACAGGTGATTAACCTTAAACCATAGCCATCAAAATGAGAATAGACAAGTTCCTTAGGAAAGGATGAGTATTCTTGAGAATATGAAGAAATTACCGTAAAGCGTAGTTGCTTGCCTAACGATGTATTGATAATAATTTCATCACCTTTTGTGAGTTTTGATAAGTTATAAAAAACAGCAGGGCTTCCCTGAACATTATCGTAGTGCCCATTAATAATAGCTGCCCCTACCTCGCCTGGTCTTGATCCTTGGGTATACCATCCAACTTGGGAGAAGTCGTCAGGCGTCTGCATAGTATTATCTGAGGTTACTCCTACGCGTGTAATTTTTGTTTGAATTCCAAGTTTCGGTATTTCCATATGCTCCGGATCTCCAACAGGAACAATAGTAGGAGTTGGCGATGGAGTTGGTGTTGACGTTGGCGCTATTGTTGGAATAGGAAGAACCTGTTTTATTTTTGAGCCAGTTAATGTTGCTGCATTGACTTGAGTAATGGGTGAGGTTAGAAGGGTTTTTCCATTTACTAATAAGCTGTGTACAAATAACATCTGTGACGCTAATACAATATAGAGAGCGACAAAAAAACCAACTAGCTGTTTAACAAGCCTCATGGTTACATGATGGCTAAACCACCATAAAATGTCAAGCCTTTTGAGCTTATTTGACGCTGTAAAGTTTAGTGTCTATTTGAAATACAAGAGTATCGTTCTTGATAAGTATAATATCCTGAGCTTGTTTGAGAAACTTTGAGACAATCTCCTTTTTATATTCCCCATCTTTCGAAAAGACTAGAACGCTTCCCTTTTGCCTATCAAAAATGAATATTTTATCAGTTTCTTCATTTGTTAGCACTTTATCTAGGTGAAATGATTTTGACCCTTTCAAAACGAATGGTTGCATTATGCCGCTTGTAAACTTAAGTACCTTCCCACTAGAAAGACCTATATAAAAAGATCCGTCTACGGCGAAGCTTACTGCATTTGACAAATCTACCGACTCGCCATTTTTAAAATATGAAGTTTTTTTAGAAAAGGTAGAAACATCTACGACTAGATATTTGTAAATCTCATCACGTACCTTATCAAGCAAGTAAAGATTGCCATTGTATTCGACAAAGTCTACAATGCTTCCCCATTCCTCATTTTCAATCACCCTTTTCTCCTTTTCATTTTCGCTTAATGCAAATATGCCATCAGTATTAAGAATGTATGCTTTCTGGCCAAGAACAATAGCATGAGTTGTGCTGCTAAGCTTTGTGGATGAGAATGTTGTAATGGATTTTTTTTCGACTAATACTGAATAAACCTTCTTGTTTTTGCTATCGATCACACCAATTGCATCAACACCTGCCCTAGCTAAAGAAAATGAGTCCATACTATCTCCAAGTAAAGACACGTCATAAAACTCATCTGGCTTTTTGTTCTCTTTCTTATCGATCTGAGCAATTAGTTCATCGATCTTTTCTTGTATCTCACTAATTGTTTTTTCTTCCTGAAGATTATGTTTTGTCGCCTTCTTCATTATTGGTTCAAAGAGTACTTGTGCTTCTTTTATATATGACTTCGCCTCAACAGTGTCAAATGGAATTGTTTCCTGGGCGTCTAGTAACTTTGATTCAATTTGGGGTATGTTTTGTTTAGCGAGTGTCAAAACCTCACTGCGGCTTCTGCGTTGATATCCAAGTCCAACGCTCCAAATAAGAATAAGCACAATTACAATAGACACAATCATTGTTATTTTACTTTTTCTTGTCTCAAGACCCTTGAAAGAGGCTAAAAAACTCAATCGACGAGGAGGCTTGAGGTCTTTACTACCAGGGACCCCCAACCCATCTGCATCACTCAGACCATCTTCAGTTGTAAGCTCGACCTTATCAACCATAGAGACAGCTGTCTCAGGCATGACATCTCGAGATGTAACTATAAATCCACCAATATCTATGTGATTGAAATGCTTTAACATAGCATCATCAAAACCATCGCCCGTCAAATGTAAGCTCTTGGAGATTGTGACATCGATAGGCATGTCATACGAACCCAAGACAAGATGCGCATTCTCATGCAATCTTCCCGATGCGTTCTTTTCTCCCATAATTACCTTAACAACAGACTCATCCTGACTTAAGAATATCCCACCAAGCCCTCTTGTTAAGAGGTAGCATCTATCCTCGATAAGATATGCTGCCGCAAATGCAAAGCTTGATTGAAACTCAAGTTCAGTCAGAACAGATAGAATACACTGAGAAAAGGTTTCTAGTGTCGTGGGCATTTGGTCTTCAAAATTTTTCTGAATTTGTTGCAGGGGACCTTCTGTTAACAACCCTTCATCTTGTTTTGACACTCTAAGATAGATTGAAAGTTTATCAGTGCAGACTCCATCGGTTAAATATTGGCTATCGACGACTGCTTGTAGAAAAAATTCATGGATTAGCTTCATATCACAAGAGAACAATGGCGTATAGCAAAATTACAACTGCTATGACAAATTGAATCTGGGCAATAAACAACAACAGACCACGATCAAGGATAACAACAACACGTTTTAACGATACAACTTGTTGTACTAACACAAGAACAAAAAACAAATAAAGTCCACCCAGTGCGATGCCAAAAATCTTAGTAAAGAACGTCAATAGATTTGCATTTTGTATAAAAAAAAGGACGTTCTCAATTATTTCCATGTGATTCTTGAGCAAACTGACTAATAACCTTTACCGCTTCATTAGGCTGTGGTACTTGAAGGAATTCGACATTTTGATGCGTTCCTGCAGTTTGTATGAGTACATCGCCGTAATTAAGTAAATTCGGGAAAAAGCCAGTAGTGCGCGCAGTAACATCAGTAATGTCGTAGTCAGCAGCTTCTGTGATCACTTTTTGAATAAAGAAATAATCAACATCTAGAACTCGTTCATTAGTAATGATACCAACATTAAAAATCCAACGTAACAAATTGTAAAAAGCAAAACTCAGAACAATTGCCCACCAAAATATATTTAAAAAAATAATTGTTGTTGCTGGTGCTCTTCCTATTAAGATAGCATCAAAAACCAATGGGAGAAGTATTCCAGCTATGGTGGCACTTACCCAACCCAACTGCGTAAACGGGTGCGCTCGAAGCGTAAGCGCAACAATCTCGTGTTCGTGTTGACTCTCAAATGTAAGCTGGGGGTGTCGGCAAAAAGAGTGAAACAAGTCGTGGGACTGAGGATGTGTACTAAGGGGCACTTCGGGCATTTGTTCTGATTATAGCATAGCGACCCTTTACAATTTTTTGATTTTAGGCAAAAAAAAGCCCTGGCAATGACCTATTGTCCCGCTTGTACAGTATCGTCGGCGCTGTTTTGTTTCACGACTCTGTTCGGAATGAGAAGAGGTGGTTCCAAAACGCTCAGATCACCAGAGCAAGGACAAGTATACAAAAAAAAGAGGTATATTTCAAGTAATTATCGATACGCAACAGGTTTTTCCATCGGGACCATTACAAGACTAATTCTTCTATTCTTTATGTCTATGTTCTCAATGTATACAGAAACCTTTTGACCAATCTCAATGGTATCGGTATCTGAGACTTTCGAGATATGAATTAGCCCCTCAATACCAGGCTCAATGCGAACAATATATCCATATCGCTCTTTTCTAGTAACTTCACCTGAAATTGATTTTTCTTTTGGATATCGCTCTTCAAGTTCTTCCCATGGATCGGGTGTAAGACGTTTTATTGAGAGGTTAAGTTTAAGATTGTCTGAGTTTTTCTCAACAACGATGACATCAATATCTGAACCAACTTCAAGGTACTTACTGGGATCAGTCACCTTTGCCCAAGAAATTTCAGAAATATGAATAAGTCCTTCAATCTTTTCAACCTCACAAAAGACACCAAACTCTGAAAATCCAATAATCTTAGCTTTATACTTACCTCCGACCTCGATTTTGTCAAACATCTCTTTTATGCTCTTGTATGAAATGCCAAGTTCGGCAGCCTTCTGTGACACGACAAGTCTATTTTTTAGTCTGTCAACCTCTAGTACTTTTACCTTAAGTCTTTTGCCTTTCAATTTCTGAGGATTTTCAATATGATCTTGCGTAAGTTGAATCTTTGGAATAACCCCGCGAATACCCATAAAGTCTATAAATACTCCTCCTTTTCCATAATCTCCACACACAACCTCAATCTCCTCTTCGGTTTTAAATTTGTCTTCCAAAATATCCCAGCGTCCTTTATCAAAAAATCGCTTCATTGACACAACTGGATATCCTTCTTTAGACTCCTCAACAACAACGCGAACTTTTACAGAGTCACCAACGGTTAAATGTGAGGCAAATGGACCTAGATCTTGCACTTCAAGCTCTCCCAACACAGCATATGACTTCCATCCAAGATCGAATAGGACACCTTTTTTTGAGATCGATATAATAGTCGCATCGGTCTCTAGACCTTTTTTTGGGGGCGTTAATGTAATTGTCTTAAGCAGCTGATCCATCGACGAGGCAGTTGTCGATTCTTTTTTTGTGGTTTTTGGCATAGATATTCATCCTCTTTTCTTTGATATGTCAGTACTATATCAAAAAATAGCTCAAAAAACAAGATATTATTGGGGCTCCAAGACGCGATATTGTATTGCCTCAAGAATATGCCTCGTCATAATCTCGTCAGAGTCGGCAAGATCAGCAATAGTGCGAGCAACTTTAAGGATCCTAAAGTATCCCCTAGCAGATAGTGAGTATTTTTCAATTGCACTCTTAAGATACTTTTGACTCCCACTCGTAATATTGGTGTATTTTTGAATCTGCTTCTGGCTCATCTCAGCATTTGTAGCTATCTGATCGTTTAGAAATCGTCTCGATTGCCGCTCCCTGCACTCTTGGACTCTCCTTTGAATATCACAACTTTTCTCACCTTGTGCATGGTCAAGAATTTCGTTCGTACTAACTGCTTGACAATGAACATGGAGATCAATCCTGTCAATTATCGGACCCGATAGCTTTTTTTGATACTTTAAGATTTCATTGGCCGTACAAACACACTCTTTATTTCGATGACCACGATACCCACATGGACAAGGATTTGACGCGCAAATCAACATAAAACGCGCAGGAAATGTCACAGAACCCATTGATCGCGTTACAACAATTACGCCATCTTCCAAGGGTTGTCGAAGTGACTCAATAATAGTTCTTGGAAATTCAGGAAATTCATCAAGAAAGAGGACTCCCCTATGTGCTAATGATATTTCACCTGGCAACAACCTCGTACCACCCCCACCCATCATCCCTACTGAAGATATTGTATGGTGTGGATTCCTGAAAGGTCTATTGATAAAACCCAAAGCAACCCCATCACTCCTACGAACTGAATAGACTTGAGCAACATCAACAATCTCATCAGATGTCATAGTGGGTAGAATACCCGCCAAAGCCTTTGCAATCATGGTCTTACCACTTCCCGGGGGGCCAACTAGAGCAAGATTATGACCTCCAGCTGCTGAAATCTCAGCAGCCCGTTTTGCTGCATATTGTCCTTTTATTGATGAGAAATCCACACTCGGCATATTTTTTTTAAAAAAATGGCTAGAGCCTATCGACAATCTTTGTTTTAGCTTTGAAACTCCAATTAGATGGTTAACGAGCTCTTTGAAAGTTTTTGGGGATAAAACAGTAATACCTGATATAAGTAATACTTCGTCAACATTGTCAATAGGTGATATAAATGTACTTATGCCATGTTTGTGAGCACATTTAGAAATGGGAAGCGCTCCAGAAACTCCACGAATATCTCCATCGAGCGACAATTCCCCAAACATTACACACGAACTCAAAGGATCAAAAGGAATAACACCAGAGGCCGCGAGAATTCCAATTGCAATTGGCAGATCGAACATTGAACCATCTTTGGGAATGTCTGCTGGTGCGAGATTAACAACAATCTTTCCTTCAGGGAATTTGTATCCGGAGTTTTTTATGGCAGTCCTAACTCTGTCTTTCGATTCATCAACAGCCTTGCTTGGTAAGCCCACAACCCTCATTTGTGGAAATCCTCGCAAGTTTACATCAACCTCAACGTAAACGAGTATCCCATTGAGTCCTAAAGTTGTGCCAGATAATACTTTTGCAAGCATACATAGGAAACATTATTTTTTGGACACTTCAATCATTACCGTCTCGATGGCAAGTGCAATGGGAACTCCCAAAATAATTCCAAAGAGTCCCCCAAGCTTCCCACCTACAGAAAGTGCAATGAGTGTTATGACTGGATTCATACCAACTGCCCGCTTCATTACCATTGGAACAATCACATTATTCTCGAGTTGTTGGATGATCATATAAAGAATAATACTTGTCCCTCCCAAAACTGGCGAAATAGCGCTAGCAACTAAAAAAGCAGGCACAGC
>CAYNEP010000031.1:0-8472 GCA_964396255.1 uncultured Gammaproteobacteria bacterium
ATACCTGGGAGGATTCTATCTGAGTAGACTGTTGTGACTTGATAGTGTATATATGCATATACCCCAACAATTAGAATTACAAAGAATAACAATGCAAATGCTATTGAATGTAGTATCGTCCTCCCAACTGATTTAGTTATGTGAACTACGGGATGGGTTGCCATAGCTGATGGTGATTTCTCAAGAATTTTGCAAATAGTATCTCAATTGATTATATTCAAGTATACATGGCAAACCCAGAAGATGAACCTCATTATACAAAGCTTGAGATAGGCCCTGATGATCAGCCAGTGCCGATTTTTGAGACAGTTCCAGTAGAGTCAAGGCGACAAGGTGAGGTTGTTGTTGAGGATGCTGGACAGTCACATGTGCCTGTCGAGATAGACAGTCAAGAGACGCAAGGTGACATTGGTAGTAATGGATCTATTCCTCCTACTTCTCCACCGATATCATATGTGCCGCCAAGTGAAGGGTTTGAAGAACATTCGGGGGGGCACTGGAAAATATACATTGCGCTGGGATTAATTTTTTTTGTCCTCATGACCGCGCTAGTGTTTTTATTTAATACCCTAAGGAAGAAGACAAGTCCCCAGAAGGTGCGATTGGTGTATTGGGGGTTGTTTGAAGAAAAGGCAGTGGTTGAGCCCCTTATTATTGCATATCAAGAGAAAAATAAGAATGTCACTATTGAATATAGCAAACAAAGTCCGAAAGATTATCGCGAGAAAGTAGTTGCGAGATCTAAAAACGGCGAAGGGCCGGACATATTCCGCTTTCATAATACATGGCTTCCAATGCTTCACGATACGTTATCACCCTTGGCAAAAGACGTGATGACAAATGATGAGTTTGAGAAAACATTTTATAAGGTTGTCCAAGATGATGTGAAGGAGGGCAATTCATATTATGGAATTCCGCTTTATATTGACGATCTTGTTTTGTTATATAACGATGATTTTTTCAAACAAGTTGGCATAAATGCCCCACCTGCAACATGGGATGATGTTATTACGTATGCAAATCAATTGACTGTTCCAGATGATTTGGGTGCACCCATAACTGCTGGAATTGCTTTGGGGACGGCAGGTAATGTTGAGCATTTTTCAGATATATTAGGTTGGATGCTTCTTCAAAATGGAGCAGATCTAAAGGGCGTAGCTTCTGTTGAGGGAGAACAAGTATTAAAACGTTATCGAGAATTTGCTGAAGCACCAAACCCAGTTTGGTCAGAGGACATGCCAAACAGCATAGCTGCATTCACGCAGGGAAAGGTTGCAATGATCTTTGCCCCATTCTGGGAGCTTGCAAATATAAAAGCTCTCAATAGCGAGCTTAATGTAAAAGTTGCAAAGCTTCCTGTGCTACCTGGGGAAACAGAACCATTTTCGGTTTCCAATTATTGGGTTGAGGGTGTTGCGCGTACGAGTAAGCATCAAAAAGAAGCATGGAAATTTTTAAAATTTCTCTCAAGTCGTGATTCTCAAACAAAAATGTATGAGCTACAAGTAAAATCAAGGGGTTTCGGAGCTCCATATTCTCGAGTTGACTTGAAAGATACTTTACTTCAAAATGATGATAGTGCTGCTGTTATTGCTCAGGCGCCTTATCTAAAGTCAGTACCAACGATATCGAGGACTTTTGATAACGGACTTAATGACCAGATAAACAGCTATCTGGAAGATGCAATCAACAATGCCATATCAGGTGTATCGTATAGCCAAGCAATGGAGCAAGCTCAAGATGGAATAGTGTCGGTGTTTGATAAATATAAAATAAGATAATGTTAGATTTTCTAAAAAGAAAAAAAGATAAGAAGGAGATTCATCTAGCTCTCTCCTTGCAGGAGCAAGGAGCAGATGCGTTTTTGCTTGAATTTGATCAAAAGAATTCGAAAGTATTGATTCTTGGAAAGAGGAGTTTTTCATATTCAAATTCTTGGGAACGACTTGTTGAAGATGTAGATGAGGTGCTTTTTAACCTCGAAGAGGCCGCTGCAGTGAAAGCTACAAAGTGTATCGTTTGTATCTACTCCCATCTTGTAGATAAAGAAAAGAAAGAAATTAAACAACCATATTTTGACAAGATCAAAGCGGTTGCTTCAGACCTAGGGCTGGAAATGATGGGCTATATGGAACATCACGAAACTTTATCATCATATCTCTCAAAAACAGGCGCTGGACAACTCAATTGTATTTTATGCGAGATTGATAGTACGACAGTATCTATCTTTATCTATAGGAATGGACAACTTGATTTTACAAAGTCTGTTGGTAGAACTGTCGATTATGTTGAGCTTCTTGAGCAGGAACTGACAGAGCTAGCAAAAACAAAGACACTTCCGCTAAGAATCATACTTTACGGCATAGGTAATTTAGATCATGATGCAACAATCTTTATGTCCAAGAGGTGGCCAAAGGATGTCTTTGTGCAATTACCTCGAGTTGAGACTGTTTCAATCGAGCAAATGGACGAGGCCATGGTCTATAGTTATAAAAACCAACTGTTAGAAAACAAAATCAACCAGGTAATGCCAGTAGTTACTCAAGCCACTTCACAAGAAAATTCTCAGCTAGAGCCTCAAATTGATGCTGCATCAAGTTCGGATACTGGCTTTATTGTCGGGGAGGATATTGGCGATATTGGAGTTGAAAACCAATCACAATTTTTAACACCTACCACGCCAGTTGTTGATACTGAGAACTTTGTCAATAACGATGCATTTGTGTCTCCCGGATATACAGTGTCGCAAAATAACTCAAAAAAGACTTCTATTCTTAGTCGTGTGCAATTGGGGAGATTTGCTCCTAACGGGTTCTTGATTGTGATTATTGGGATGATAATGACAATAGGGGCGCTGTTTATTCTTTTGTATTCTTTTCACAAAGCAACTGTGACATTGTTGTTTGACTCAAAACCGATAACAACTAAAATACGCATGGATGGGCAAGCATTGTCGATCTCATCAAGCACAAAGCAACTAGAAACAACAGATACTATCTTGACTACCGGTGTGAAGTTCATTGGTGAGAAGGCTCGAGGCGAACTTGTAGTGTTTAATAAGGGAAAGTCTCTACTAGTGCTTCCCAAAGGAACGATTGCTGTGGGTCCTAAAAATTTGAGGGTAGTTTTTGACTCTGAGGTTAGGGTCGCCTCAGCCTCTGAACAATTAACACAGGAGGGCAACATTTTGACTGTGACTGGAAAAGAAAAAGTTTTAGTAACGGCTGACGAAATTGGAGAGGAGTACAACTTAAATAAAGACGTGAGCTTCGTAGTGCAAAGCTCTGCCTCGCAAGTTACAGCACAATCATCAAAGTCACTTACTGGAGGCTCAAAAAAAGAAGTGAGAACTGCATCGTCAAAAGACTTTGAAACGTTGCGCAAGCAAGTTATAGCTAAGATTAAAAAAGATGTTAAAAAAAGTACCACATCAGCTGGTGATAGCTTTGTCATCGATGCGCTGACGAGTGTAGATATAACGTCTGAAGAATTTACTAAGGAAGTTGCTCAAGAGGCTGGTGAACTAGGGCTAACTGCAAAAGCTAAGGCTAAGATATATGTCATACCGCAAGTAAAGGCAAGAGAATTGCTCGCTTCAAAGCTTGCGAAATCAATCCCTTCAGATCAAACGCTTGATCGTGATGCCATATCATTTACTATTGAGAATGCTGTAATTACAAATGGGAAACCGTCACTTACGTTAAATGTAAAGGGAATACCCCTTAAAAAAGTTGATACTAAGCAAGTGGCCAAAAGCATGGTGGGCAAGTCGGTACAGAGTATTGATGCAATTAGTAAGCAATACTTGGCATCTGGGTATGAATACAAAGTCGAAACCGAGCTGCCCTTTCTGAAAAATAGACTGCCTCTTTTTGAAAAAAACTTGTCTGTTAGTGTTAAAATGATACGCTAGGAGCATTGAACATTCATGGCATTATATAGGTACGTAAAGAAGCAAAAAACTGCAAAGCATACTGTATTATCTTTTCTGTCATATGGGTTAATTATTGTTGGATCATTATTTTTATTTTGGTCATTTTATCCAGTAGTCTCATATGAAATCTACTCTTATATCTTTATTCAAAATAAATTTTTCAGTCCAATACCTGAGCAGACGCAGGCGATGGCACATGTGAAGGCTGCGGGAATTATCAAAAATCAAAATATTTTTTCAACAAACCTTGTTGACTACACCAAGGCAACCTCATGGTTCCCAAAGCTTGATAAAACCCATACAGATTCCCTAAATGTATTTACAGTAAAAGAATATTCTTTGTCGATTCCAAAGCTAAATATTGAAGATGCGAGTGTGATCGTGGGAGGGGAAGATCTGTCAGGTGCCATGGTTCAATATGCTCCTGTTGTTCTGCCAGGAGGCTATGGCCTTGCCTCAATTTTTGGACATTCAACGCATCCTTCACTTTACAATCCAAATGGTAAAGATCGATATAAGAGCATATTTACCTACCTTCCAACACTTGAAAAGGGCGATATCGTTGTTGTTACAGTTCAGGGAGTGAGATACACATATGAAGTTTTCAATAAATTTGAAGTCAAGCCTGACGCAGTATCTGTACTTGAGCAAAAATATGATGATGCATATCTAAATCTTATTACGTGCGTGCCTGTTGGACAAACTGCTAGAAGGCTTATAGTACAGGCGAAATTAAGAGATTTGGCACAATAAAAGCTAGTCACTCTAGATTGATATATCCTATAAAGTGTGATATCATAACAGCATGATTAGGCACGGATTATCAAGGCTATTATTGAATGCTACACATGTATCAACGCGTATTCTGATCTCACTTGGAAATTTTGTCATAGCATGTATTTCTTTGGTTGGTCTGTCAGCTATGAATTTTGCAACACTTTTACATCAGGTACTTATTGACCTTGCACGTGGAGTGGTTAGGATTGTGAGAAAATTGACACGTTTGGTGGGGAGCATATTTAAGAAAATAACAAAGATAAAATTAAAGAGATCTCCAAAAGCTAAGGGGAGTAAAAAGTCACAGAAGAGCAAATCGAGGCTTAAAGAAATTCTTGTAAGATTCAAATTTTTTACACTTGGTGTTATTATAACGTCTATTGGAGTTGTTATTTTTGCCGGATACTCTTTCGTTAAGTCCCTGCCAAATCCTAGACTTATAGGAATGGTGAACTACCCAGTTTCGACAAAGATATATGATAGAAAAGGAAGACTCTTGTATGAATTTCATCGAGATCAAAACAGAACTCCAGTAAAACTCAAGGAGCTTCCAGATTTTATCTGGCAATCAACTGTTGCAATCGAGGACAAAAACTACTTTTCGCATAATGGTATATCAATTGTGAACGGCATGCTTCGTGCGGGTAAGGATACTATTCGAACGGGTCATGTGCAGGGAGGCTCAACAATTACTCAGCAATTGATCAAAACATCACTACTAACACCCGAGCGTACAATTGATCGAAAAATTAAAGAGATTATTTTAGCCTTATGGGCAGAACAGCTTTACTCGAAGAATGAGATTCTTGAGATGTATCTCAATCAAGTTCCCTATGGTGGTTCGTCATATGGTATCGAGGCTGCATCTCAGACTTATTTTGGAGTTCCCTCGTCGGATTTAACTATTTCTGAAGCTGCGTTTCTTGCTGGGCTACCTCAGGCACCATCTTTGTACTCACCATACTCTGACAGGACTCGTTCGATTAAGCGTAGGAATGATGTTTTGCATGCAATGTTAGAACAGGGGTATATCACAAAAACGCAACATACCCAGGCATTACAAGAAGAACTAGTTATTGAGAATCCCGATAATTACATTAAGGCACCGCATTTTGTATTTTATGTGAAGTCATATTTAGAGAAAATGTTTGGTATCAGAGCTGTTGAGGAGGGTGGACTTAGGGTGACCACCTCACTTGATCTTGATGTTCAAGAGGCTACAGAGGAAATATTGTCAAATGAGCTAGCTACATTATCTGGACTTAATATTGGTAATGGAGGAGTAGTCGTTACACATCCGGAGTCTGGTCAGGTCCTTGCAATGGTGGGATCAAAAGATTATTTTGAGGAGCCATATGGATCCTACAATGTTACTATTGCTTCACGACAACCAGGTTCTTCAATAAAGCCACTGATGTATGCACTTGCTCTCATGCGTGGATATACAGCAGCATCTGTTCTTGATGATAGCCCTGTTACCTTCAGAAGCGCAGGTTCTCCACCTTACCAGCCCGTAAACTACGATGGACGGTATCATGGTCGAGTGCCTTTTAGAATTGCGCTAGCTAATTCATATAACATTCCAGCCGTTAGGGTTCTAAACACACTTGGAGTGTCAAATTTTATTGATCATGCGCGTTTAATGGGTATAACGACACTGACAGATGCAACTCGGTATGGACTCTCGCTGACCCTAGGTGGTGGCGAGGTTAAGCTCGTTGACATGGCTGTTGCATATGGGGTATTTGCTAACTACGGTAAGCGAGTCGATCTGACACCTGTTATAAAAGTTGTCGATTTTCAGAATGAAGAGCTTTATAGCTTTGAAAAACATAAAAAAGAACGACAAGTTTTTGATGAAGGTATTGCGTACATAATTTCAAGCATTCTCTCAGATAACGCTGCAAGGTCAGGTGCATTTGGAACGAACTCCCAACTTGTTATTCCGGACAAAACTGTGGCAGTTAAAACTGGGACGACAAATAGCAAGCGTGATAATCTAACTATTGGGTATACCAGATCATTTTTGACAGCAGTATGGGTTGGAAATAATGACAATAGTCCTATGGACCAGCAACTTACGTCGGGCGTGACTGGTGCCGCCCCAATATGGAACAAGGTTATGTCTTATGTTCTAAATTATAATTGGGACGGAGTTTTTGAAAACATAGAAGGATTTGAAGTGCCAAGCTCAGTTGTCGAAAAAATGTGTTTTTATAATAAGCCAGAATATTTCATTAAGGGCACTGAGGAGAATATTAGCTGTAGAACTATTGAGCTGCAAAATCCAACTGAGGCAGCGATTCCACAATAGGTGTTTAGGGGGTTGGCGTGGCTAGTAAGACCGGAATAATGAGCGTTCTAATACCTGGCACTCTAGATGTTTCCTTCTCTCTTTTTTGTATTACGACCTGAATTCTATCTCCCACCTTATAATCTGCAAATCCTGACGTTTCAATGATCGACTTGTTGATGTTAACTTTCTTTTGGATTGTAGATTTCTCGATATCGATACTCAGTGTTTCTTGGGTTGTTGTAATAACGTCAATGAAATAACCTTGCTTATTTACAGCTCCGACTGTCCCACTTAGAAATTCATATTGATTCTGGAGTATAAGATTTTCAATCGAAAATTCATTATTGAGCATGACTCCAGTCAGAACTATATAGTTGCCTTTTTTAAGATTTTCAACTCCAATCTTCTTGACCCCAACGAGGTTTAAATATTTTGTAACCTCAGAATCTGTGATAGCTTTGACAGTTTTGCCCTCCGAGAGGATGGTAATAGTATCATTATTGATAGATTGAATCGTGCCGGCCAGAACTTGCTTGCTTGATTTTGAGATCTCTGCAACTTTTGTTGCTATTTTGTCCTTCAACCTTTTAATTTGATCGTTAAGCAAGTTTTTTTCTGCAGTTGGCTTAGCACTTGAAGTTGCTGTTTGGGCAAGTGTATGGTCGCCACTATGCCCCGAATGTCCATAGGCTTGAGATACATTCGTAATAAATATTGAGATTAATAAAAATTGGAAGACTAATTTCATTTTAGTTAGTTATTTTGTAAAGAGTAATTTTACGATTATCTATTGTTTTGTCGAGATATTGAGTGACCTCGATTATGTTTTCACCTTCTTCGAGCTCAAAGTCTAATTTAAATTCAGATGAAGTTGTCTTTTTTGCAATTTCGTTATATGGACTTTGCACAACAATTAGAGACCCCTTGGGTGCTTTTCCCGTTATCAATACTGAGCTGTTTGCGATGATTGCCTTATCTATTGGGCTAGTTATAAGAAGAGGTTCGGTTTTTTTAGGCTCAAATGTTATTTCTGGTGTGATAGTTGCTGGCTCATACGTTCCTGCTTGGGAAGTATTATTTTTTTGAGAGTTTGCAATAATTAAAACAGCAATAATAACACCTGTTCCAATTCCCAATATTACAGCAATGATTGTTTCCTTTTTCATGAGATGTTTAGCGCGACTAGTCAATCATACTTAAGGCATGCAGTATTGTCAAATTAGGGAGTTGGTTTGTTGTGGTGTGATACAATAGGAAACTATGATTGGTCACAAAAAACTAAGGCTAGACTATATCAACTTCTTCAAGGAGAGGGGGCATGTGGAAATTGAACCAGCTTCGCTTGTACTTGAGAATGATCCCACAACATTGTTTACTTCGTCGGGTATGCAGCCGCTGGTTCCTTATCTACTGGGCAAAAAACATGAAAAAGGGACACGACTTGTCGATATCCAACCAAGTATAC
>CAYNEP010000032.1:0-8368 GCA_964396255.1 uncultured Gammaproteobacteria bacterium
GGGAGCATATGGTTAAAGATATGAACTGATCGTTTTTTGCTGGGATAAATACAAAGGGCTGTTATAGCGACGCTTTTGGGCTTGTTGCTAAAATAATCACCAATTTCTTCAATCCAGTCGCTAGGCACGAGTGTGTCAGCGTCAGTTGATGCAATAACGTCACCTGTTGCCTGTTCAAATCCTTTTGCTCGCGCTCTACCTCTGCCTTTTTTTTCTTCCCTAAGAACTCGTATATTAATCTTGTCACTAAATGAATCAGAAACACCCTTGGTGTTGTCTGTTGAGTTATTATCAACAACTAAAACCTCAAAGGGATATTTTGTTTTTTGGGCGGCTAATGTTTTAAGCGTATGAGGTAGCGAGATCTCCTCATTGTAAGCGGGAATAACAACTGAAATTTTCATTACTCGAATAATTGTTTTTTTACAAATTCTCTGACCTGTTCTACAAGTTTGTCAATGTGCGAGTCGCGCTCGACTGGCTTTTGTAGGTAAAATGAGTATACATAAGATCGTAAGAAAAAAGATGGAGGATTTTTTTGTGAGAGAACCTCTGATAATATATCAAGAACCTCAACAACGGTTAGTTTTACAACCGTTTTATATGTTTGCTTTTCATGTTTCATCTGATGAATAATCCCATCTAAGGGAAAGCATTTAATCCTCTTATCTTTAAAAGTAAAGTTCAAGAATAGCTCCATGCCATAACCTTTCTGTTCTAGCTTGTTGCACACACGCATAATATCTTTTTTGAAATATGCCCGTTCTCCACTGAGTGGCCTGAAAAATTTATCAAACTGATTTGCAAGAGGATATCCAACTGTGACATCGTAGTCCTCATCAAGAAGTGGGGACACGAGGGCATCAGCTGCTGTATTAATAGTTCCTTTCAGGTCAGCATCGATAAAAACGACAATATCTCCTTTTGCTTCGCGTATTGCAGCAACAACGGCCTTTGATTTGCCAGAGTTTTTTGGCATGTCTATAATCTTGATGCCGTCAACACTTTCGATCTCAAGTAGGGTTTTATCTGTAGAACCGTCGTTGACACAAATGATCTCATCAACCCTTTTTGCTTCTTTTAGCGACTCAAGAACATGTCGAATATTCTTTTCTTCGTTATAGGCAGGCACGATGGCTGTAACGGTAGACTTTTTCATTTAGCTAAAGCGTAAACGATGCAATAACAGGATAATGATCTGAATTAGTAACATCAATTCGTCTAGCTTCAATTGTACTTAGTTTGTGGTATAAAATGTAGTCAAGCTTCCAGCTTAGCTTAAAAAACCTAAAGAAACGTTTTTCAAAAGTATGATAGATTGAGGTGGTTGCTTCTTTGAGTTCATATTCTGAAATAAGCTCTTCGAATTTTTTTCTTCCATATGGGTAGTTGAAGTCTCCACCGATTAACACAGATTCTTTTCCAATAGAGAGCGTCTTAAAAGCCTCCTTTAATTGCTTAATTCTTAGCGAGTTGGTATTAAACCAAGACAGATGAATATTATAAACAAGAAAACGACTCTTTTTGTCTTTGGTTTGAAAGTCTGTTCGCAGGACGGTTCTTGGTTTGTTGCCTCCGTAAAACAAGATTAAGGATAGTTCATACATCGATCTTGGAAGGTCAATACTGGATGATTTTTCTGCAATAAGTGTTTTTGGGTTGTAGTATGTTGCAACTCCATAAGTTGTGTTGTGTTTATGAAAGGAATTTGAATAGTTGGCGAGTAAGTATCCTTTCTTTTCAATAGGCGTTGAGCCAGCTGTTGATGTTTGAAACTCCTGAAGCAGGATAATATCAGGTTTTTCAGAATCAATTACCGTATCGATGTGTTCAAGAGCTCTATTAAAAAAGAGATTGTATGTTAAAAGCTTCAGCTTCATAGGTATGATTATACCCTTTTGACAAATTTTTTGTCTATTCACATATTATCCACATTTTATGTTAATAAAATATCTGCCTCTTGTAGCAGACCAAAGTGACATACAAATACTATGAGACTGTCTATAGTATCTGGGTATTTTATTATAGGACTTGACAATATATTAGAGATTTGTATACTCGTTGTATCATGAATAAACAAATTTCATTTAAATTCTCTTCAAATAAAAGCATTGCCAAGGTTCAACTGGCAAGTCGTTCAGTAGCACTTGAGTTTAATGCGCTTAAAAAGAGAGGACTGCAGGTTCCGGTTTTTACCTGTAAATTGTAGAAGGATTTAATTAGACAAAAAAAGAGCATCACTATCGTTCGCATTAGGGGACGACGCATAGTAATGCTCTTTTGGGCCTCCTTTCGGAGATGATACACTCAGACTATCAAAGTATTAGTTTGTTGTCAAGCACCACCCGTAGTGTCTTTTATAGTATAGTAAACACTTTTTTATTCCTGCCTGTTAGCCATGTCGTTCATCATGAATATACCATTAAAACCAAGCGTGCGAAGATTGAATTCTTGGTGGAGAAAAGTGAATTACCTACTGATCTTTATCACAAACGATGAGGCAGATTTGGTCGTGAATACTTTTTCTCCAAGACTTATTATTGCTTGTTCATTTGTTACACCATATTTTTGTCTTTCATTTGGTCCATAGATTACGTAGTCGATTTTATATTTTTCAATAACGTTCTGTATCGCCTGAATATCTTGATTCTTATAAACGGTTTCGATGTCTGGAATACGTGCTGATAATACCTCTGGTTTTCCTCGCCATAGCCATTCATGAACATACCATCCACCAACCGTTGCAAGGCCCGTATAGGATGATACGACATTAAAATCAGTATAAGAGTCACCCTGGGCTTCTAGAATGCGTTCTGAGCCAGTAGTATTTTGATTTAGGTAGGAGATTATTTCGTAGTAATCTGGCGTTGCTACTTTAAGCCATGCAACCCCATCTGTAGAGGGGGTTTTTTTCAAGGTCCCGTAATACGACTTAATTGCAAAATAGGGATAAATACTTATTAAAAAAAGTTGGGGAATAAGCAAAACAGCATAGAGAAAATAGAGGATGGTTTTTTTTGAGGCCACATGAGACTTTAGAAAAAAGATCGTCATGGTGCTTGCTATACCCATCATTATGAATGCTTGGTAGCCAAGCTTGAACATTGTGTTGGCTCTAAAATGCGCAGGATAGATATCCTTAATATAGAAAAACTCTGGAACAATAATTAGAAATGTTCCGACAATAAAACAAGCCGTCATCATAACAACCGAAGCGTCCTTATCTGAGAAAAGCTTTTTATCAAAGGATTTCTTGATTCGTTTTCCAAAGAAAAGAAAAAAGAACAGGGCGTTGAATAAGAAAAATCCCCATAATAATATAAACATCCACCAAGCTGAATGTTGACAGTTGTTTGCTTCAAACAAGAATGGTCCGAGCTTGCCCATTGAGGTTAAAAATTTTGGAGCGCAATTAACACCAATACCAGTTGTGAATGGTTTGAAAAACAATGAGAATGGGAGACTGAAGACAACAAATGATGCGACCACAATTGCCATTTGTCTTGCCCATTGCTTGATGCTTGGATAGACAAAAAGTGATACTAGCCCCACGAGAAGTAAGTAAATTGGCCCATCAAGTGCATTGGTCATATAATTTACAGCGATCATAAACCCAAACATAAGAGAGAATGGGATGGTCAGTGGTCCTCCATGTACTTTTTTATACACCAGGAAAATGTAGGCAAGAGCTATTGTTAACAGTACAAATGGGATATCAAACACATGACCATGAAGGTCGGCTACAACATACGAATAAATAGGGAACTCATGAATGGTATATGGGATAAATCGAGTAGCATTTGGATACCAATAATTTTGTGGATTAAACTTTGATAGGACTGTCCAAAATGGGACTGGATTATCATTTGGGTACCCCTTGGTAAACAAATAAATCGTGTGTAGGTTACCACCAAGGTTGACAATAAATGCGCTGACAAGTCCTGCAACTATGCGCATAGGTGCAGACTTAAGGAATGCTTTGGATAATGTGAGTCCTAGCGAGAATATTTGGGTAACAGACAAGGCAAATATTGTTGCGAGAATAAGGTTATAGGTACTTGAGGTGGGAATAGGAGTGAGTTGGCTTAGAGTTGCAGCTGAAAGATGGCCAAAGTAATAGTAGTTGATTGGTTCTCCAGACAGCCACATGTCAGGCGGTGGAAAGCTAATACTATTGGTAATTGCGTTGATAAATCCAAAATCCATAAACTTTTCAAGTGAATGGATTGAAGGTTCTTGTCCTCGCACAAAAACCCAAAACAATAATGCTGCCAAAAAGAGAACTTCTTCAAAAATGATGAGCTTTGTTTTGAAAATATCGACAAATGGTTTCGATTGATTTTTAATAATAATGGCAAGATTCAGAATTCCTAGGAGTCCTAATATAAAATAGACACCTGTTTTTGTAAACGGTACAAGATTCAGAATTCCAAGTAAAAATGCACTATATGTAAGGCTGATAATTGCAATTGTCTTGGCAAAAGGATAGCCTCCATCATCAAAAAAGCGTGAGAAGATACGTCCTGTTAGTGGGAGGAAAAAGACGCCAAGCGCCAACAACATGATGTACCAAAGAAGTGATGTTGTTAACCATTGCATACCACACAAAGAATAGTAGACCGTTATTGAAAATGCAAGGCTAATTTGATAGTATTGGCTGTCATGAACAAACGTTTTGATCCTAGTCAAGTGGAATCTTCAATATACTCAATGTGGGAGAGTAATAAACTCTTTGAAGCTCACCCAACAAGTTCTAAAGAACCTTTTTCAATAATCTTGCCTCCTCCAAACGCAAACGGCGATCTTCATGTTGGGCATGCAATGTTTGTGTATGAGGACATTATGATTAGGTATAAAAAGCTATCAGGATTTGTAACATTATGGCTTCCGGGTGTTGACCATGCCGGGCTTGAAACCCAATTTGTATTCGAAAAACATTTAAAAAAAACAGGCAAAAGTAGGTTTGATTTTGATAGAAAAACGCTTTTCAGATCAATTTTTGAGTTTGTCGAGCAAAATCGCGGAACTATTGAGCAACAACTCAGGCGGCTTGGGTTTGCGCTTGACTGGAGACATGAAAAGTACACAATGGACCCTGATATCATCTCGATCGTTAATAATACATTCAAAAAATTATTCGATAAAGGGTTGGTATACAGGAAGGAAAAATTGGTTAATTACTGTATTAACTGTGGTACTTCATACTCAGATCTTGAGGTTGAGTATGAAGAGCAAAAAGATCCACTCTACTTCATGAAGTACGGTCCCTTCACCTTAGCAACAGTTCGTCCTGAGACAAAATTTGGCGACACAGCAGTTGCGGTTAATCCAAAAGACAAGAGATATGCAGGATTTGTTGGTAAAACAATTGAGGTTGATGGGTTTGAAGACAAGTTTTCTTTGACTGTCATTGCCGATGAGTTTGTAGATATGAAATTTGGGACTGGTGTTGTGAAGATAACACCGGCCCATGACTTTAATGATTATGATGTTGCCATGCGTCATGACCTGAAGCTTAATCAGGTTATCGATTTTAATGGTCGTCTCAACAAAAAAGCAGGAAAGTACGAAGGAATGACTGTGAACAAAGCTCGCGCTGCAGTTGTTGAGGAGTTAAAAGAGAAGGGCTTACTTGTAAAGGTAGATGAAAATTACTCGCATAGGGTTGGGAAATGCTACAAATGTAAACGAGTGCTTGAGCCGCTCCCAAAAGAGCAGTGGTTTATAGATGTAAGTGGCTTAAAGGAGAGAGCAAAAAGCGCTGTTGAGTTGGGGGATGTTGCGGTTTATCCAAAGCGCTATAAAAAAAGACTTATTGAGATCTTGGATAATTTTATCGATTGGAATGTTTCTCGCCAAATTGTGTGGGGAATCCAAATACCTGCTTATTATTGTATAGACAAACACGAATGGTTTGTCTCAACAGATAAGCCCAACATGTGTGCAATTTGCAAGAATTGCGATTTCAAACAAGACGAGGATACATTTGATACGTGGTTCTCATCTGCACAGTGGCCATTTGCAACGCTTAAAACTATTGGGGACAATTATGCGACTAAATTTTACCCGACGTCAGTCATGGAGACGGGGTATGACATAGCTCGTGCTTGGGTATCTAGAATGCTTATGATTGGGTTGTTTGCTACAGATAAAGTTCCTTTCAAGACGGTATTTTTACATGGGATGGTCAGGGATGGGAAGGGAGCAAAGATGAGCAAAAGTAAAGGGAATGTTGTAAACCCACTTGTTTTAGTTGATCAATATGGGGCAGATGCGCTTCGAGCAGCTTTGATTTTTGGTGTTCAGGAAGGTGGGGATGTTGCGCTATCTGAAGATAAGGTGCGAGCCATGCGTAATTTTGGGAACAAATTATGGAATATTGGACGACTTATTGAAATGTATAAAGAATCTCCAGTTTCAATTGAAAAAAAGAACAATAAATATGAGAAGACCTTATCCGATTTAAATGGCGAATTTAATCAGGTTAAAAAACAATTCGTTAAAGATATGGATACATTTAAATTCTCAAAGAGTTTTGATGCGTTGTATGAATTCGTTTGGCATAGGCTTGCAGATTATTATCTTGAGGAGTTGAAAGAGGGAATACGCGATGGGGATTTGTATGTTATTGATAAAATCAGAGCGCTTTATTTGGAATGTTTAATATTGATTCATCCATTTATGCCGTTTGTAACTGAGGCTATTTGGCAAGAGATCTCAGGAAAAAAGACATCAATACTAACTCAGCAGATCAATTGAGATTGAGTTATGGCGGTTTTTTTCGTATAATCGGGTTTTATTATTGGACAATAGACATATGCCAAAAAGAACTTTTCAACCAAAATCAACAAAAAGATTGAGAAAGCATGGTTTCTTAAAGAGATCACTTACTGCAACTGGCCGTGCCGTATTATCAGCACGACGAGCAAAAGGTAGGGTAAAGCTTACAGTATAAAACACAATGCAGGCATTACTAAACACCTTAATCATTCATCCAATAGTCAACTTACTGTTGCTGTTTTATCTTTTTTTCTCAAGCATTGGCATTGAAGGTGCTTTGGGGTTTGCACTTATTGGCTTAACAGCATTCATGAGGTTGTTGTTAAATCCGTTCTATGCCCAGCAGATGAATCTTTCGTCAAAAATGGCAGACATTAAGCCTCAGCTCGATGCGCTTCAAAAAAAATACAAAGATGACAAAACAAAACTCCAGCAAGAGCAATTGCAACTTTATAAAGACAACGGTATTAATCCAGCAGGAGGGTGTCTGGTCGGTCTATTACAGCTGCCATTTATTATTGGGTTATACAACTCCCTTCTGATCTTTTTAAATGAAAAGTCAATGACAGAGATTGCGGCAAACGTCAATAAAATCGCATACACGGATATTTTAAAAGTGACCACAATCGACCCTACGTTTTTTGGATTTAATTTAGCTAAGGCCCCATCAGGATTTCAGACGTTGGGATGGCACTATTTACTTATCCCTATAATTACTGGCTTATTACAGTATTTTCAGGGGAAATACACACTCCCTACAACTCCAAAGAAAGTGACTGAGGATGGTAAAAAAAATACTGAGCCTGATATGAGTCAGATTATGTCAACTCAAATGAAAGTAATGTTCCCGCTTATGGTTGGGTACTTTTCATATATTTTGCCAGTCGGACTGGCTATATACTGGAATGTCTTTTCTTTCTTTTCTATAGTACAATATATGGGCAAAAAGAAATCAAAAATTTCTTGATACAAAACATATGGATGATATAAAAACAATTATTACAACAGAGGTAAAAGAGCTCTTGAAACAGCTTGGCGTTGATGCAGGGTTTGAGGTTAGCGAGACTGATAATGTTTTCTCAGTTGCAATAACTTGCAATGATGATCCGTCTCTTCTTATTGGCAAGCATGCCGAAGGGCTGCTCTCGATTCAGCGAGTTTTGCAGATAATCCTCTTTAAGAAGTTTGATTCAAAGGTAGAGGTTTTGGTTGATATTAACGACTACAGAGAGCGTCAAAGAGGTCGACTTGAGCAGATTGCTGATAATATTGCAATGCGTGTTGAGAGAGACAATCGATCATCAACTCTAAGATCCTTCAATGCCTACGAGAGAAAAATAATTCATGAGTATATCTCATTGAAATATCCAAATCTTCAAACCCATTCTGAGGGAGAGGAACCCTCGAGAGTGTTAATCGTATCCTCAACTGGTGGCGATGACTCAATCGCTGCACTTGAGGAAGAATTTGATGCAGGCACAAGCGGCATCTAAATAATATACTGCTTCTTGGCGTATACTTATTATTAACTACACACAATGAATTAACTAGACAGACCTGATCCATAAAATGATTTTAAGGCCGATAA
>CAYNEP010000033.1:0-8218 GCA_964396255.1 uncultured Gammaproteobacteria bacterium
GCCAATCTTTACGCTACCCGCTCCTGACTTGCCCTTACTATTTGTAGCTGTTGCCGATAGCTCATAAACACCATCAGGTAATGTGACTACATCCTCGATTTCCTTTTGATTACCAGTCAGTGTTTTTTTTAGCTGTCCGTTTGCTAGAATATCAACCTTCACAATCTCCTCAACTGAGGTTACACGAATCTTAAACCTAACATCATTACTATCAATTCTATCGTTATTATTTGGGGTTCTAAACGACAGAATTACCTCATCACTTTTATTCCCTGAGACATCGCGAGGAGGCTTAAAACGCTCATCACTTTGTTGAGAAGCCCAAGCATCAATACCCTCCTGCCATCTGTTTTTTCCATCTTTTGAGATTGTGTCTGTTTCTGTTATGACAAAATAATCATTCTCTGTTTAGTCTCCGGATTTTATCTCAAGGTCATTTGCAAGCTTCGTACTATCAAGCTTAGAGAGTTTTACTTTTTTATAGAAACTGGAGATATCCTTAGGTTCAGTTCCTTTAACGAAATACTCAGAACGAGTCGCCTCTCCGTCTTTTGGCATTCCTCCAAACCGAGCATCAATTTGCTTTGCCTCAACTCCTGATGGAATAGACAAAAATCCATCATCATACTTTTTCAATAACTCTGCCATCATTCTATTCCAAATAGGAGAGGCTCCTGTTACACCTGAGGCAATTTTAGAATTCATTGGTGTATTGTCGTTGTTACCAACCCACACTCCAACGGTGACCCCCTTTGTAAACCCAACAGTCCAGTTATCACGTTTTGCATTCGTGGTACCCGTCTTAACTGCAGTTGTTTTGCCAGACACATTTAAGAATGATCGAGTTCCAAACACTTCGCTTCTGGCAACATTATCAGACAAAATATGCGAGATAATAAATGAGATTTCTTGAGAGAGTGCTCTTTTTTTTGTGCGAGAATCTATTTTGTAAATCACCTTTCCACGATGGTCCTTAACCTCAATAATAGCACTAGGCGCCACAACTTCGCCTCCTCGAGCAAAGACGCTATAAGCTGAGGTCAAATCAATAAGCCTCGTCTCAGCACCTCCCAGTGCCAGTGAAAGGCCGTATTTTGATAAGTTGTCATTTGTTGGCTCAAATCCTGTCAAGCCCATGTCATAAGCTTTTTGCATTATCTGTTTCACGCCGATCATTGCAGTCAGCTTGACAGCTGGAATATTGATTGAATTAGCTAGTGCAAAACGAAGTTGCATAGGCCCCCTAAACTTACCATCATAATTAACTGGTTTGTAATCTGATTGACCTTGATTTGGAAACACAGTATCTGTATCCATAACAACTGATGATGCTGTGTACCCTCTTTCTAAAGCTTTTGCGTATAATATTGGCTTGAGTGCGCTCCCTGGCTGACGTCGTGCTGTTGCAACATTAAATGCCCCAAACTCAAGATTGTTATAGTCATATGAACCAACAAGTGCTAAGATCTCACCAGTTTTTGAATCAAGCACAACAAGTGAGCCGTTAGTCGCATTAAGACTCTTTATCTTGTTGACCTCCTCATACACAATCGTCTCAGCTTTCTTTTGGGCATCCAGATCAAGCGTTGTTTTAATCTTAAGTCCTGAATCCAATACCTTCTCTCCAAATTCCTTAACAAGTAAATCTCTGACATAAAATACAAAATGTGGAGCAATCATCGACTGTCTTTCAGTGTTAAATTTAACCTTGGATAATTGAAGTGATGCCTTTTGTTCTTCGTCACGCGTTATGTACCCTTCCTCACGCATTCGCCTTAAAACTACTTTGGCTCGTCCTGCATATGCCGTCTTATCAGGTCCAATAAATGGTGAGTAGTAGCTTGGTCGTTGTGGCAGACCAGCTATGATTGCCGATTCAACTAAATTCAAATCCTTAACATCTTTCCCGAAGTAGCCTCTTGAGGCCGATGCAACGCCCCAAAATGAACCCCCATATGGAGCTTCATTAAGATACATCTCAAGAATTTCGTCTTTTGAGTATCTTCTTTCGATCTCTGAAGATAAAACAAACTCTTTTATTTTTCGAGTTAGAGTTCGCTCGCGTGTTAATAAGACATTTTTAATGAGCTGCTGTGTAAGTGTTGACCCTCCGGTAAATCTCCCTTTAAATACACCACTTAAAAAGCCTCTTGCGATGCCCCGAATAGAGTACCCTTTATGCTTGTAAAAATCCTTATCTTCAACGGCAATCGTCGCCTCTTTTAAGTATTTTGACACCTCATTGATGGAGACTGGAATTCTATTTTTATCTTTGTATGTCTGAAAAATGACCTTTCCATCACGATCTAAAAATTCTGTTGCCGAACCTTCGATGACAGCAACCTTCCCAGGCTCTGGTAAATCGCGAGCAATAAAGGCGACTGTTACGGTTGCCAGGAGGAACATAACTACGACAAGGGCAATTGTAATCCCAAGAATTTTTGACGAAAACTGAGAAGGAAGCCTTCGTCTTCTGTGGTGAAGTGGCGTTCTAGTTATTCTTGTATTTGACGTAGGCTGCATACATTTATTATACTAAAGATGAATATGGAAGGATCGAATAATACAAAACGAAGTAAATGGGTTAAATTAATCATCATCATCTCGACAATTCTCTTGGTGTTCTCGACAATGGCGCCTTATTTATTAGTCGCATTCCAATAATTCACGCATGGCCTCACTTGAGGATCCAGTCACGATCATACCCCGTACAGCATCAGTAACGTTTAAAAAACTACATACAATTGGAATTGAGACCTTGCTTGACCTCCTAAATTACGTACCTCGAAAATATAAAGACTACAGCACGATCTATCCAATTGAAGAGGCTATCGAACACGTTTCGCCACTCGCTCAAAATAATCAAGACGTTTCCTTTGTCACAATCAAGGGAGTCGTAACCAAAACAACTCCTCGCTACCTTAAAGGGGGGCTAACAATGCAACTTGTAACAATTACTGACCAAACAGGATCTATTGAGTGTGTATGGTTTCGCCAACCATTTATATTAACGACTATTAAAATAGGAGCAACATTATTAGTTTCAGGTGCGTTGAGACGATTCGGCACAAAATATCAGCTTTCAGTTGATGAATTCGATCTTGTTGTGCCAAACAAACTACCAATTCATAGCGGTCGACTTGTCCCAATTTACAGTGAGAAACGCGGACTATCCTCAAAAACAGTTAGAGAAAAGATTGCACTTGCCCTAAATACATTAGATCTTGCTATTGATGACCCACTCCCTTTAGATTTAATTGAGAAGCAACATCTTGTTTCTGAAGAGCATGCTTATAGACAAATTCATTTCCCAGACAGCGTTGATACGGCTAGATCTGCTCGAGAACGACTCGCATTCGATGAGTTATTTACCATGCAGCTGGCCTCAAATATTTTAAAAAGTGAACTACAAAAAGAAACCGTCGGGCATGCATTTGACGTCTCAGCACTAGGCAAAAAGGTAGACGCATTCATAAAATCGTTACCTTTTACCTTAACTGGATCTCAGTTAAGAATAATAAGAGAAATTTCCAACGACCTGACTAAATCTACCCCAATGAATAGATTGGTACAGGGTGATGTTGGTTCAGGTAAAACTGTTATTGCAGCAGTTGCAGCATACATAACATACTTATCGGGCTACACAACACTGCTAATGGCACCTACAGAAATATTAGCAGTTCAACATTATCAAACACTATCTAAATTATTTACTGAAAAACCAACAATTAGCCTTAAAACAAGCTCCCATAAGGGAGCAGACGCCAACATCATTGTTGGAACCCATTCGCTTGTATCCAAGAAAGCTAAGTTCTCAAATGTCGGTCTAGTTGTCATTGACGAACAGCACAAATTTGGAGTCTCCCAACGAGCAACACTTAAAGAATCTGGCATCAACCCCCATTTACTAACCATGACTGCAACACCAATTCCAAGATCCGTTGGGCTAACTATTTACGGAGAGCTAGATCTCTCAATACTCGATGAGCTTCCGCCAGGTAGACAAGAAATTAAGACTTACGTTGTTAAATCCGCCAAACGAGACGATAGCTACTCATGGATGAAAGCTCAAATTAGAGATGAGGGGGCTCAAATTTTTATAGTCTGTCCGCTTATTGAAGAATCTGAGCATGAGACCATGCAAACAGTCAAGGCTGTTAGTGTTGAATTTGAAAAGCTAAAAGACATTTTTAAAAGACAAAAGCTTGGTCTTCTTCATGGAAAGATGAAGTCTCAAGAGAAAGATAACGTTATGAATGACTTTAAGAATAGACAAATTGACATACTCGTCTCCACTCCAGTCGTTGAGGTTGGCGTAGACATACCAAATGCAACTATTATGGTGATAGAGGGTGCAGAACGATTTGGCCTCGCTCAACTTCATCAACTTAGAGGAAGGGTAGGAAGAGGAAAGAAGCAGTCACATTGTCTCTTATTTACATCAGATGCAAAAGATACGACCTACGAACGACTTAATTATTTCTCGCAAACTTCAAGTGGATTTAAGCTAGCCGAATATGATCTTTTACATCGGGGGACAGGTGAGTTGTATGGCACCAGACAACATGGAGCTTCAGATCTTGTTCTTGCGTCACTTGGAAATACAAAACTTGTTGAGATAACAACACAATCATGCGAGTATTTTCTAAAAAACTATAAACTTAAAAAGTTTGTGGAACTCGATAGGCGAGTTACTAAGTTAAAGAAGAAAAAGATAGCTAAGGATTAACACATATATTTGACTAAAACCCATAGTAATTGTAAACTATGGGCTTATGTTAAAATTGGAGGGCTACAGAGCTCGATTAAATAACGAGGTCACTCATTCTCAAAGAAGAAGAACAATTGAAGTAGGATTCTCAACAGCGCATGCATTACTTGCAGCAAGCATCCTTAAATCACTTGCGACACAGGGTGATGGAGTAATAGGACCTGATGATATGCATGGAATATTTGGCATATTCATAACGTCTCAGTTGGCGTTATTTAATGCAATTCGAGCAATTAGATCTCATGGAAATGTCCGTCAGGTTGGAAGAATATTGCAAAAGACCAGAGCAATTGAGTCTCAATTGGAACCAACTATTCAAAGTGCCGCAAGAATTTTTGAAAAAGGCCCTCTGCCTTCAAAAAATGGTGATCGCCCACTTGAGATAGATAGAATAATCGGAGATGTAGGAGATCTCATTCAGCAAGACGAACTTCAAGTAACTGAATTACGACCAAGAGTAGAAGATGGAGCTATGGGGATAAGAGTTGCAACATCATCTCTTGATCAAACGAAATTAGGAGGACCTGATATTGCAGTTCCCTTCTACACTGTTGACTTTGATTGCGATACCTCAAGAGGATGTGTTGATACAATTACTATCCAAAGAGGTCGCGCCTGGACTAATGCCACAAAGACAACAACAAGAAAGCGTAACCCAAACACATCAGATATTGGGAATGGCATGATCGATAGCACAATGACAATTATCTACACTGATCTGGCTAATCAAACTAGGACACCAAATCTCATCATTGAGCTACTTAATAGGGGGTACGTTCCAGATGAATCCTCAGATTGCCCTAGCGATCAAATCAGATATGTCCCAAATAGGCCTGATGCCACATGGGAAGGATACGATCAAGGACAGACCATTACCCTGTATCGAGTTGGCCAAACTGTAACTGGTATTAAATGGGCGGTTCTTCACGGAACACCGCATTATTATTCATAATACTCATTTCATTGCAATATGAAGGGTCGTTCGATATAATTTGCTTGTAATTAACAAAAAACTATGCCTCCAACACCAAAACGAAGACATTCAAAAGCTCGAAAAGGTAAGCGAATGGCCGCAAGGTCAGTTGCTATACCTGAGGGAGTAACCTGCAAACACTGTGGCAAACTCACGCTTTCACACCGAGTCTGCATTCATTGCGGAAAGTAAACACATCTATGGATAAACGTCATCAAAAACGGATGAAAACCGTTCAGGATTTGTATTCATTGTTTTACTCAAATAAACGTCTCAACACAAACGATGAAACAATTGCAAACATCGAAACTCACTCTCAAAAAATTGACGCGTACATTGATGAGTTTGCAAAGGAGCACGGAAGTGATGTGTTAGCCAAAGTAGATCTAGCCATTCTTCGTCTTGCTGTGTATGAATTATTAATTGATGGCAAAACACCACCAAAAGTTGTAATCAACGAAGCAGTAGAACTTGCTAAAGACTTTGGAGGGGATAATTCACCATCATTTATTAATGCAATCTTAGGTGGACTTTATAAAAAATACAAAAATCACAATGACTAATCATCCTATCCCTATTTTAGAACTAGAAAACAAACTATCACTATCGTTTACGAATCATAATCTATTAAAACAGGCCTTTGTGCATCGATCATATCTTAATGAGCACGACGGGGATCTTGCATCAAATGAAAAACTAGAGTTTTTAGGAGATAGTGTTCTATCGCTTATTACCTCCATATATTTATTCAAAACTTATCCTGAGTACAATGAGGGCATATATACCGACATAAAGGCAGCAATAGTTCGAACTGAGAGCCTATCTGAAGCAGCTCGTAGACTTGAATTAGGAAAGTATCTTTATCTATCTCGCGGAGAGCGTGATAACAACGGGGAAGATAATACTTCCATACTCGCTGATTGCTTTGAAGCACTACTGGCTGCTGTCTTTCTTGAGTTTGGTTTTGACCATGCATATGAATTCGTCAAGCACCATCTTTTTGCAGATACACTTGACGTTATAGTCCAGAATAAGCTTTATCAACCAGCAAAAAATAGACTACAAGAGTATTATCAAGAAAAATATAAGCAACTCCCCATCTACACCATAACATCTGAAACTGGCCCTCAGCACAATAAACAATACAAAGTTGGCGTATTCCACAACCGTAAATTATTAGCAACTGGAGAGGGTAAGTCTAAAAAAGAAGCAGAAGAAGATGCTGCAGCCCAAGCACTACAGCGTATTGATACACCTATTTAGGGGTTTCATTTAATTCAAGTCTTTGATATACTTTACAACTGTTATGCCTATTAAAATAAAACTAACTAGACGAGGTAAGAAAAACGCGCCAAAGTACCGCATCGTCGTGATGCAAGAGAGATCCAAAAGAGATGGAGGATTTATTGATGAAATTGGAGTCTATGACCCAATCGCTAATCCTCATATTCTTGAAGTGTCTGATGAAAAACTAAATGCATGGATTGGCAAAGGCGCACAACTTACTGATGGAACATACAAACTATTAAAGTCTCGCCTAAAGAAATAATGAACGATTTACTTACTCATTTAGTCACGCAGCTTACTGGTCACTCAAACTTTACTATCGAAGAATTTGAAGAGGATGACGCACAAGTCTATACAATATTTCTTGAAGAATCTGACTATCCAACAATTATTGGAAAACGAGGATTAACGATAAAAGCAATCACAGCACTTTGCAGAATAAAACAAAGGACAACACCAACAATCGGCAGCGGTCGATTCTACATAAAAGTTGAGTCAAGAGCTTAATTTTTCGTCTTATCTTTTAAACTCGGAGGAGCGGTAGACCCAAAAGGAGACTGTGAAGGAACATAGTCACCACCTTGCAGATCAAGCATAAACGTCTCTGATGCGTTTTTCTTTGACTGAGAGTCTATTTGAGTTAATAATTGCATATTGGGTGCAGGAAGTGACTGAACTGCATTGGGCGAAGGAGGGACTTCTAACGTATAAAATTGAAGTTTAAGATTGATTCTTGATTCAAGCATGGCAATATCAACATCCTCAATAGTAAAAAAACGACCATATTGGAACATGTGATCGTTTAAGATCTCGCCTACCCTCTCAACAGATCCTGTCAATGTCAACCCAACGGGAATATTTGACTGGCGACCAGAAAAATCAGCAGGAACATTTTTTGAAAAAATAGTTAATCCATGCTTAACAGAAAGCGCATCGAGCGTTGTGTGAATTGAGAAACTATCTCCTCGATCAGGTATTAACTTCGCTGAATAGTCATACAGCGCCTTTAGATCAAAAGCACTGTAGCTATTAACTATATTTATTTGTTTTTGAAGTTTTTCAATTTCAACACGTTCTTTATCAATCTTCTCACCAGTTAGGACAATTGTTTGTAGTGTTTTGGGCACATACCATAAGAGCAAGAATAGACATACAACGGCAGCTACTAAAAAAACACTATTAGTTTT
>CAYNEP010000034.1:0-8201 GCA_964396255.1 uncultured Gammaproteobacteria bacterium
AGCTGGAGCCACCCGTACATGACTGGGGAAATTACTGGTATTGGACCAGTGCGCGTTATGGAGGCGGTTCGTCATTTTGCACCCTCTGCACGAGTATACCAAGCAACATCACGTGAAATATTTGGGAATATTCAAGCGGAATCAGCAACAGAGTCAACCCCTATTGATGCCAATAATCCTTATGGAATTGCAAAAGCATATGCGCATATGATGGTTCGATGTTATCGCGAGTCGTATGGTATGTTTGTTTGTGGCGGAATACTTTTTAATCACGAAAGTCCACGAAGAGGAATTCATTTTGTAACGCGAAAGATAACTGCAGCAGTTGCATGTATTAAAAATAAAGTGAGTAATCCGCCACTTGATGAGTTAGGAAGGCCACTTGTTGGCAAAGACAACAAGGTACACCTGGGGTTTTTAGACGGAAAGCGTGACTGGGGATATGCAAAGGACTATGTTGATGCAATGTGGTTGATGCTGCAAGCAAAGGAACCAAAGGACTACATAGTCGGGACAAATGAAACACATACCATTCGAGAGCTTTGTCAGATTGCATTTGAACGAGTCGGGCTTAATTGGGAGGAGCATGTTGAGTCTGATAGCAAATTACTGAGACCGACCGAGATAAAGGAGTTAAAAGGAGATTATTCACTTGCTAAAAAAGAGCTTGGTTGGAGTCCAAAAACCTCCTTTAAGGAACTCATAGAACTTATGGTGGATTCGGACTTAGAGAAATTTAAATAACCTAGCTAAGCTTCGCTCGTCTTCTAAAGTAGAGATACAGTATTGTAATGTACATTGCCATAATCATTATGCGAGGAATGCTGAGCTCATTATCAATACCCACAAAAGCTTTAAGCAAGTGGCCAAGGAGGCTCTCCTCAGATGGGAGAAAGTGTGTTGGTAGCGAGAATATGTCTGATAAACGAATATTAAAGTACACTTCAAATAACTCAGTAATTCCTCTCTGAACGAGAGAGGCTCCAAGAACGACTATTGCATACTCTGTGAATTTGTATATCTTGCCAATTGAGAACTTCATGAAAGCAAAGAATGTCATCGTGGCAACAATTCCTGCCGATACAAAACCAATTGCTAGTCCAATTAAGTTTTGTATAAATGTTGCAAAGAGCGATGTGCTTGCTGTAAATAGTGCAATTTCAAACCCTTCCCTAAGTACCATAAAGATAATTGTTAAAAAAAGAGAGAGATCAAACTTATTGTTTACAAGTTTCTGATGTGCTTGAATAAGTTTGCCACTCGATCCTTTTTTAAGAAGTCCATGAAGAGACATAACGACGTATGCAATAAAAATACCTGAGAATATTTGTAGGTATCCTTCTAGAATCTCTGCATTCTCATGACTAAAAATAGTTCTGGCCTTATCGCCCAGTGAGTATACTCCTACAGCGAGTACGAGCGATAAGCCTATGCCAATTGTTGAAGCTAAAAATATCTCGAGTTCGCGTTTTAGTTTAAGTTTTCGTGAAATCCCTAAAAAAACACCAATAATTAGAAAAGCTTCGAGAAATTCGCGAAGTGTAATAATTGCGGTTGTATACATACGCTGAGAATATTACAGGTTTACAATGCAGTCTGCAAGCTTAATGCATCTATTTTGGCCAGAGTTTTTTGCCTTTCTTGTACACCTCAATACACACGATAGGGCATGATTGTGCTGCCGCAACGACACTTTCGAGCTTGTCCCATTGCCCTTTCTTAATGATTGCTATATTATCTTCATCAAGATCAAACGTCGACGGTGCAAACACAACGCATGTTGCAGCTGAGATACACAAAGATCGTATGATTCTAATCTCAAGATCCCCTCTCTTGACTGTTTGTATATTCGGATTCTGTGTCATACTTGTTTGGTTGAACCTACGTACAAACCCTTTGGATAATTATTTAATAATATAGTTGTTTATTCTCAGAACCGGAATAATAACATATACATATAATTCTTTCATTATTTGTATTATGTGGCCTGGGTTGCTTTTGGCTTAAACTCGACGAATATAACACATGCGAACATGATCGTAATTGCTAGACAGTAGATAATATTTATAGAAATAACTCGATCTAGGGTCTTTCCAAATAACACAAGTGCCCCAATATAAAGAGGTGATGAAATTATGCCAATAAGCTGTGCCTTATTTTTCTTTGCAACAAAGTAATTGTTAAGAATATTTACAGAGGCATAGAGAATGCCAAATAATGCAGCTTTGGGTAAGTATGGCGAGATTGATATAAACTTTGGACTCAAAATTACTTGAATTAAGTCATTTGAGAACAATGTGTAGGCTATGTATGCACCAACGCCTGACACAAATAATATGCCAATCGTCATAATGAGTGCAATTTTTTGTCTATGTTGTGTTTCTTTTGCTGAGAAATAAACAAGAGACAATGCGCTTATTGGGCTCAAGACGTATAGAATTGTTTTTGCAAAGAGACTCCATGCTCCATAAAGTCCAGCATCGGTATCTGTAAAAAAACGCTTAATATATGCAATATCGGCATTCCCAATAAGCGTGATCCCTAAAAGTGAGGCAGTGGTTGCAATCGTTGAGGGATCTGTCAAAACCATATATGCCCGTTTATCAAAAGTGTAATGAGTGTGTTTTGAAAAGGTTTTTAGTTTGCGAATGGTTAAAAGTGCATAACAAATGCCAAGCACTATGCTCAGCCCTAGCCCGAGGTAAATAATTGAAAGTCCTCCGATTCCAAAAAAGACAAACAAGACTCCACCAAGTTTTATAAATGAAGTAATAACTGCAATAATGCTGCTTTCTTTAAATAATTGTAGCCCTTGCAGAAGCGCAAAGTAAACGCTGCTTATAAGACCCGCTGTGATTACAAAGATCAGCACAATGCTTGTTGAGATCTTGAGATTAGTTAGTGTGGGCAATAGTAAAACTGATGAATAGGCAATGGGAATCAAAAACCACCAATGACGGATGCGGGAAACAAACCATGACTCAAATGCCGATGCAACTTGAATTCTTGAGTCGCCAGCATACCCCAGTCTTCTGATTAAAAGAGGTGTTATTGTTGAGAATGGAATTCCAAAAAGTGCTAAGTAAGAGAAGAGCGTGACAATCTCAGAGTAATCATCTGGGCCCAGGGCGCGAGCTGAGAGGACATGAAAGAAATAATTCAAAACATTTACCACAACCGTGCTAATAGTCAGCAAAACCCCACCTCGAATAAATGGATTATGAGCAAGTTTGTTAATCAACTTGAGCTAATTGTACAGATTGAAAGTGAGTGAAATCAACCAATCTTCACGATTTCCATGTCGTGAGGAGCCCTTATTATTTTCCCTTTTTGATCGTAATGATGTACGAAGTATCGACGGTAGAAGATGGCTAATGTGTCGATTACCATCCCCCAAATTACTCTCAGTGATGTGGCGGAAGATACTCCTGCAAAATCATAATCAAGCTTAATGGGGGCCTCATATATTCTATTAAAGCCAAGATTTTTTGCAGCTACTAATATTTCCAAATCTCCTGTAAACCTTTTTTCAACGAGTCGAGGAAGAACTTTTATAGTAACTTTCTTTTTAAATATCTTAATACCTGCTTGTGTGTCTTTGATGTTGAGCCCAAACAATAATTTCACACCAAGATAATAGCCATAGCTTAATATCTTTCGAACGAGTGAATAGTTGACAATAGATGCTGGGTGTCGCTTTGAGCCAACAATAACATCGGCGTTGTACCACTCCATATGTTCAAGAAGCATTGAGATTCCATTTGGATCAATCTCCTCACCAGCATCTATAAACATAACATAGTCTCCTTTTGCATAATTCATCCCCAGCCTAATAGCGAAGCTTTTTCCTTGATTTTGTTTGTAGACAATACATACAACGTTTTTAAGCTTTGCTTTTTTTAGTTTTTCAAAGGTATGGTCTAATACTCCGTCAATAACAACTATGATTTCATAATCATATCGAATGGTATTCAAAACCTTTTGTAAAGATCTAACGTTTGAGACGATGGTTTTCTCTTTTTTATATGCGGGAACAATAAGGCTCAAAAAATGCGGTTTCTTATCAGATTCCATAGTTATGTGTATATAATTGTAGCACAGGGAGGCTTACTATTGATTCTATTTCATTCATGAAAAAAATATTACTTTCACTCGTTATTCTCGCTGTTATATATTCACGTTTTGTTGGGATTAACTGGGGACTCCCCTATCCGATGCATCCTGATGAGCGCAATATGGCCAGCGCTCTACAGAGCTTGTCATGTGATATAAAACAATTAGAATCATGCCTTCATCCAAATTTTTTTGCGTATGGTCAGCTGCCTCTATATATTGGCTATGTTCTGGTCACCATCGTGCATATTATCACTCTTAAAACAACTGCAGTACCCATCACATTTAATGAGGCAACACTAGCACTTAGAATACTATCAGCCTTATCGTCTCTGGTGACTGTAATTGTGTTGTACAAAATAGTTCATTTGATGATATGGATTAAAAAAGTTCCAACTTTTTTTCAAAAAATTGCAACGATTCTTGTTCTCTCATTTGCACCATACTCAATTGCATTCTCGCATTTTGGAACAACCGAGAGCATGCTCATGGCACTATTTACAATAGTCTTGTACTTAAGCCTTCAACTGATGCAACAGCGAAGGATCATGAGGCATATCTTTTTATGTGGAGTGGTGTGTGGTGTTGCGCTAGGGGTCAAATTATCAAGTGCCATCTTTCTTGTAGTACCTTTTTTTGCATTGTGTGTTATTTGGTTTAAGACAATCAGAAAAAGAAAGTATCGTGCAGTATTACAAATACCATTACATGGGCTTGTGTTTGTTGTAGTAATGATTGCGGGGTATGTGTTGAGCTCTCCGTATAATGTTATCTCGTATAAGGAATTTTTAGGATCTATGAATTATGAGTCGGCAGTTGCATTGGGCACAGTATCAGTTTTCTATACTCGTCAATTTGCACATTCACTTCCAGTAGTATTTCACATAGTTAAAATATTCCCGTACGCACTTGGGATCCCCATGATGATAGGGTTAATTTTTTCATTTTTCACACTTCCATTCAGAAATGCTAGCTACTCAATAATTAGAATTGCACTTATTGTTCCATTTTTGGTGTCTGGGTTTATGTTTGCAAAGTGGAGTCGGTTTATATCTCCCGTTTTTCCAATTGCTTCTCTAGTTGTTGCATTGGGAATGAACGAGTTTTACTTGATGATAAGAAACTTTAAATATAGAAACACTGTTATTGCGTTGCTTGCCTTCATACTTATTATTCAGGGAGTTGCCTACATTTCAATCTATCAAAACGAGGATGTCCGGTTTACCGCATCTGAGTGGATTGTCAAACATATCCCTGAAAACGAACTTATTTTGTCTGAAACTGCTAATGTAGTAGACATCCCCCTTGATGTGCCAGGCAAAAGTCTCGATGTGTTTTCCAAAAAATATTCAGTTGTTTCGTTTGATTTTTACAACCTTGATACAAATCAGCAATTACAAACCGATTTAGACAATTATTTAGAAGATAGTAATTATGTATTAGTTCCCTCTCGTCGAGTTTTTGCAAATCATACGTGTAACCGCTCATACCTAGATGATGCTGATGACTATATTGGTAATGCGATTTCTTTTTCTAAAGATAGGTGTCTGATATTACAAGGAGTTTATAGCAAGATAAACAATTACTACGATGTTTTATTTGATCAAAATCGCTACGCAAAAGTTGCCGAATTCCACTCATACCCAAGAATCTCTTTCTTTGGTAAAACAATTGTTGAATTTCCCGATGAGGATAGTGAGGAGACATGGAGTGTCTTTGACCATCCTGTCATAAGAGTGTACCGGAAGATTTAATTTGGGTATAATCAGTATTTGACATGAAATTAACGAAGATTATTGCAACAATTGGTCCAGTAACACTTACAGGATCAACACTCGAAAAGGTTTTGGAGGCTGGTGTTGATATTTGTCGTCTCAATTTTAAACATGGTGACGTTGAATGGCACGCAAATGCTATAGCACAAATTCGTCGTGCAGTTGCTAAATCCCAGAAGACTATTGGAATACTTCTTGATCTGCAGGGACCTGAGATTAGAATGCGGATCAACGGCGAATCGATCAATTTCCAAAAGGGCGTTCCATTGCCGTTTAACCACGAAAGATACCTAAATGGTGAACTTGCGATCTCGTGTAGTCACCCACAGATTGTCGATGAATTGAAGAATGGGCAAGTGATATATGTCGATGATGGCATGTATGAGTTTACATTTCGACGCACTGGTCAGGAAACATATTTCATACCAAAGCTCTCAGGAACACTGGGTGCTAATAAAACTATGAATTTGCCTGGTAGCAATTTATCAGTCTCATCACTTACTGAAAAGGATTATCACGGCCTTCGTCTTGCAGCTGAAACGAATCTTGACTACATAGCACTTTCATTTGTCAGATCGTCTGAGGACATTAAGCATGTAAGAGCACAAATGAAGAAATACAAGGTTCAGGCAGATTTGATTTCGAAAATCGAATGTCAGGAGGCAATCGAGAATCTTGAGGAGATTATCTCACTATCTGATGGAATCATGGTTGCCAGAGGTGATCTTGGCGTTGAACTTCCCTACTACGAGATCCCTTACCTTCAAAAGCTTATGATTAAAAAATGCATCGAAGCTGGCAAGCCTGTCATAACAGCAACGCAAATGCTGGGCTCAATGATTACATCAGCACATCCAACACGCGCTGAGGTATCAGATGTTGCCAATGCTTCATATGATTTAACTGATGCTGTCATGCTGTCTAATGAGTCTGCAAGCGGACAGTTCCCAGTTGAGTCAGTGCATGTCATGCGTCATTGTGTTGTGCATAATGAGCGAAAGTTCTCTTTTGATGTTCGATCAACTGTGAACATTAATATGGCTGATAATGAGGCTAGAATCTGCGAGATGGCATATGACTTATATTTGGGACTTCAAAATGGAAAAGCAACCTCGGGATGCTTTCTTGCGTTTACACGATCAGGCAGGACGCCACGACTGATTAGTCGTTATCGGCCACAGTGGCCGATTTTTGCACTCACTCAAGATAAGTTTGTGCGAGAGAAACTGACGATTAATTTTGGAGTTTATCCAATTCTCTATAGCAGAGGTGCTGAGCTGAAAGAGGTCAAGAAGTCTGATCTTCAGGCAGCGGTTGATTTTTTGGTTAAGAATAAATTTATCAAATCTGGTGACCCCGTTATTATACTGCATGGGGATTATTGGTCTGTTGTTGGGGGAACCTCAACGGTAAAGCTATTTACTGCTTGAGCGTTGAGGCCAAAGGTTGATGCTGATCAGCTATAATACTCTCAGTATGAATATTCGTAATTTTGCAATTATTGCCCATGTTGATCATGGCAAGTCGACTCTTGCCGATCGTTTGCTTGAGATAACAGGCATTGTCTCACCCGACAAACATGAAGATCAGCTTTTAGATCGCAATCCAATTTCTCGAGAACGAGGCATAACTATTAAATTAGCACCTGTTAGGATGAAATATGTTTTTGATGGGGTTGAGTATATTTTAAACTTAATTGATACTCCTGGACATGTTGACTTTTCATATGAGGTTGAAAGGACTCTCGCTTGTGTTGAGGGGGCGATTTTACTGGTTGATGCAACAAAAGGAATCCAGGCGCAAACAATAGCCCATACCTACAAGGCAATTTCACAAAATTTGCATATTATTCCTGTTGTTAACAAGATTGACTCGCCTTATGCGCAAGTTGAGAAAACGATTCAGTCACTCTCAGATTTCTTAGGAATTGACCCTTCAACAGTCTCCTCAATTTCAGCTCGTCAAGGGACGCATGTCGAGCCATTACTAGAACGAGTCATTAAGGAAGTTCCAATGCCTAGAGATCTTGAAGTATCAGGCAATATCCCTCAGGCACTTTTGTTTGATTCCTATTATGATCAATACAGGGGTGTTATCGGATTTGTCAGAGTTTTTGGTGGGTCTCTGCAAAAAGGACAAAAGGTAAAGCTTCATCATGCGCAAAATGAATTTGTAATAGATGAGGTTGGAATCTTCACTCCTGATTTAACACCTAAAACCACACTTGAAAACGGTGAGATTGGGTATGTTGTGACGAAACTTAAAGATATTCATCTGGTTTATGTCGGTGATACTTTGTCTGAGAGCTCAATC
>CAYNEP010000035.1:0-8173 GCA_964396255.1 uncultured Gammaproteobacteria bacterium
AATCTCTTTAAAAAATAACGAATAGTCTGTGTAGTTAACAATTATTAATTGTTCAGATGAGTAATTTTCTTCAAGTGAGTTGACACGCTTAAATGTAATGGTACTTTTCGAAGCAAAATCACTAAGTCGTTCTTTTGCAGGTTCGAAACCAGTGATAACAGTTAACTTATTACCTTGAATTAATAAGTTCTCAACAATCTTAATCGATAGAAATGATCCCCCCGACCCATTGGCTCCATGAACGAGTAAGGGTAAGGAAATTTTAGAAACCTCAAGAGGTTTATTATCTACAAGAAACACCGTCATAGCACATAGTACCATTAATAATTATTCTGGGCCACGTATGATATACTATAGGTTTTATGTCTGCGTACTCAACACCAGAACGACCACCTAAGAAAAAATTGCGCTGTCCTCACATAGCATCACAAACAGAACAAACGTCTGCGCTTCTATTTGATAGTGAGAGACAACTTATGTTTGTACCAGGAAATTTAGATGATATTTATTTCTCAAACAATGTTGGTCGACTTAATCCGAACGTAATTGGCGTAGCGCATGAACGGCCAGAACTTAACCACCTAGCGGCAGTTGTTCTTAGGAAAATGGAATTTAATAAGGTTAATTTCAAAGATGAAATAGTGTATATAGCTGGGAGATTTCATGAGGATCATCATGATGTTCTCAGGGATCCTTGGATAATGGGGGTGTTAGCTAAAGTGCAAGTATCTCCAAAACTACCTAGGGATTTACTCATTAGTGAATTTATTGCATCAATGGTTAAGTATGAATGGTTAGTGAATATGTATGATGCATTTGAAAGACTTGAACAAGTAGGAGATGATGATTTGGCGAAGTTTAGTGCTATGCATAGAAGATTGTGTGAAGCTGAGTCAGCCGATGGAGCACTTGCAGCGGCAAGTGGTATTGGTGCTAGAGGAAATACCGGGGGGCTTCCGACAACATCAATGGAATATTTAGCAGCTGGAGTTAATGAAGGTCTTCCATATTGCGTTGCGCTATTAGCACAAATTCCATCAATGTTAGCTGTGTACAGGTTAAAAAGTCAGAAGCCTCAGCCGTCACATGGTGAAGTAGTCGACTTTGCAAAGGGCCAAGGATTAAAATGGGTAAATATGCATGCAACAGGACATCGAGACAGCGTCTTTAGTCTGCTTGATAGCACGGGAGTATACATGAGATCCTTTCATGGAGTTCCAGTACTACATAGATCAAAATTTTCCAATCCCGGCATACTTGTTATATCAGATAGGCCAAGTCCACAAAATGTTCCATCTCTTGCTTATAATATGAGCACCCTAACAGATGATCAAAAGCAGCATCTGTACAGGTTTTTTAGTAATAGGGGATTAATAGCCCCAAGAACAACATGCCCAGCATTTCAAGCTGGTATGACAGATGATTTATACTTACAAGTATTGGGTATTATGTCAGAGGCGGGGGTCCTTGGTTACAAACCCTAAACCATACTTTTTTTAAGACTTTTTTGCTATAATATAGAAAACATGAAATTTGCAGTTATTAAAACCGGAGGTAAGCAATACATTGTTCGTGAAAACGAGGAAATCGTTGTTGATTTTTTAGGCAGCGAACCTAAAAATACAGTCGAACTTGAAAAACTAGCAGAAGGCAACCTCGAGACTGGAGCAATCGAATTAGGACAGCCGCTTCTTGCATCAACCACAAAAGCTCTCGTAGTTGAAAACGTTAAAGGAACTAAAATTCGAGTTGCTCGATTTAGAGCTAAAACAAGGACGCGAAAAGTAACAGGGTTTAGACCCATGTTAACTAAAATTAAAATTGTAACTCTATAATCTATGGCACATACAAAATCCCAGAAGGCGTCAAAAGGAAATCGAGATTCAGTTGGAAGGCGTCTTGGCGTCAAACTTTATGGTGGTCAAATGGCAAAGAATGGAAATATTATTATACGACAGCGAGGCATGGAAGTTCGAGCAGGTGAGGGTGTTAAGGTTGGAAACGATTTTACGCTTTATGCTATAACAGATGGAGTTGTGACATTTGGACAATATCATGATAGAAAGATTGTTTCAGTAGTACCACGAGCTGTAGAGTCTAAAGCAGTAAAAACCAAACCAGTGAAGAACGAATCTCAAGAGAATGGCTGATCAGGAGAGACTACTTAAACAAAAACTTCTTGCAGAATCCGATCCTCTTGTTAAAGCTGCCTTGCTTCAAAATCTCCATGTAAATCTTAAGGTCCCAACAAAAGACCTTGCTGTGTTTCTCAAGGTCTCCGAACCATACATATCATCAATGATGAGACTGTTAAAACTTCCAGAGCTTGTTATAGATGGATATTATGCCAAGATAATTAAACTAACGCATTTGCTTGTATTATCACGTCTTGATAATCCCGATGACGCTAAAAAGGCATATGAGGAAGTTTTAATGAAAAACCTATCGACACAGGCGACAGATGACTTGGTGCGACGATATAAATATTCAATTTCATCAGATGTCAAAGGACGAATAGAGGCTGACATCATTGAGTCGATAGTTAACAGTGTTTATGCAATTGATCCAAATGCAATCGTTAAAGTGATTCAGACAAGGATTAGAGCAAAGATTGTGATAGAAAAATCAGGCGAAATAGCTCAGACAAGCAAGCTCATTCAAAAAATTGCAAAAAAACTTTCTCTATAATTTCGATAGATTAAATGACTTGTTGCTTTGTAGTGGGTTTTCCTTTGATGTATATGGATTTTTTATCTGACCTGCAACCTGAGGAGGGAAATATCTAAAGAATACTTTACCAACTATGTGTTCCTGTGGAACAAATCCAAATTCTCGTGAGTCTGATGAACGTGGGCGATTGTCTCCCATCACAAATACATATCCTTCAGGTACGACTACTTCTTGACCAGTCTGTAAAAACCCACCCTCAAAAACATTAATTGGCTGCTTTGCATAGGGTTCGGAAAGTGCTACTCCATTTCGCGTCACAACACTATCTTTTAACATAATGCGATCTCCAGGAGTGCCGATTATCCGCTTGATATAATCAATATCAGGGTTACTAGGAGACTCAAACACGACAATGTCCCCAAGGGCAGGAGGAGTAAATTTATAGCTCACTTTACTTGTTAAAATATAATCTCCGTTGTGAAATGTGTCGTCCATAGAGATGCCTTTGATTTGATGAGGTTGGGCAATGAAAAGATAAATAACTATGAAAATGGAACCCACGAATGTTATGGTTTCCAAAATATCCATCACAAAATCAAGTAGCTTTCTTAGTAGTGGCACAGGGTTAATTGTAGTGAAGAGATAAATAAATTACAAGGTTGAGAGTGATATAATTGAAGCTGTTATAAGGGTCCGTAGCTCAGTGGTAGAGCGCTCCGTTCACATCGGAGAAGTCACAGGTTCAAATCCTGTCGGACCCACATTGTAAACCTATAGTATTTATGATATACTCTTGGCACATTTATGGAAACGGTAAGTGTTAAAGCTGAACGAGCTCCTCTATTAGGTCCGTATGTCATAAATTTTTATGGCATGACCGCATCTGGCGCGGATCTCTCTCCTGTTAGAACTGCCCTGTCGCATGAATTTGGTGCAGGTAATGTTTTCTCGCCATCATCAGGATTGTTTGGGAGGCATGGATATAGAAGAGGGGAATCGTTAAAAGCTCGATATAATCGATTTGCCGATACAGTATTGAATAATTCAGAGGGAAGGTCGTTGGCGATTCATGGTTCGTCAGCTGGTGCATTTGAGGCGCTTGATACCATGCAAGCACTCCTTGACAAGGGCTTAAAAGATAGACAAGTCACATTTCTTATCTCATGTACCCCGGGAGCTGTCACAAAAGGTCCAAGAGGGCTACTAAGAATGGCAAGAGATTTTGTTGATCAGGCATCAACAATGCATGACGTTGACCATCATGTCACGTATCCAGGACCTGACAGTTTGTATCCTCAAGTCGCGCAAGTACGATCAATTGCGCCAGGTGGAGTTATTAATCATACTCCACTTGATGTAGAGGAGGATACTAGTGAGAAGCGAGCTGAGAAGAGAGCAAAGTTTAAAGAGCTTTTACCCTCTCTGATTCCTGATGCAAGGAAAAGACATAAGTTTCTTGCCGAGCTTACCGGCATTGATGCAAAAATTGAAATGGACCTGAGAGATGGAAATACTGAAAGTCTTGGTAGATTCTTGAAAATGAGAGCAAAGTTACTCAAGCCCTATAAAAATCGCTACTTTCATGGTGGTCAAAATGATCCCGAGATAAATAGAGCGTTGATGGAGCAGTATGATGAGACAGAGGAGGCAACTGCAACAATGCTTGGTATGATTGGCCAAAGCTTGGCATTAGCTGGCAGGATGATTCGAGATGTTAACACAGGGTATGTAAGGAGACTCTCTCAGATTGCTCGACAAGCTAAGGCGCAAGGTGTTGAGGTCAACTTTGCATTGGCAGTTATGGAGAAAGATCCATTGGTGACTGTTGATGACCTGCCAACTGTGGTTGCCAACTTCAAGGAAGTAGGATTGCATCTAGCATCTGTTACTTTTCTGCAAACGCTTGGTCATCAAAGTATTGGTCAAGATCCAAGTGGAGTTATTATAGCTCTCAATAATGCTCTGAGTCGGGCACGTGCCTAAAACTTGATTTTTACCCATCACTTCAGTAGGATAAGGAGATATAGTTATGTTAACTCTACTTGTCTCATCTGCATTACTCTTAGCAACTAATACGACGAGTGTTACCCAAACAAACGGAACATCAAAAGTTGAGGTTCACTCTTCCTCAGATTCTAATTCAACAACATCGGTAACAACTTCAAATACAACAAAGCAAAAAATTGAGATCGATGTAAATGGTGAGAAGAGGGTGTACGAAAGTGACGAACCAGGTGGGCAATCTGTTAGGGTTGAATCAATAAATGGTAAAACAACCGTAACACAATCAAAGGGAGTTGATATTGACCTGAATATTACACCTATGAAAAAGAATCCTACGCCAACAGTTATCGCCATGCCTGATGTTGTCAAGAGCAGGCCACAATCTAGCTTCGCTAGTTATGTCATGGATTGGGTTAAGGATCTCTTTAAAAATCTTTTTTCTTAAGATTACACCGATCGCTTGGTTAGGAAAATACCCGACAGGAGTCCGCAACAGTATGATATCAATGCCGTAAGTAACAACGTATTTGAAACTCCATGTAATCCATCCAATAGTGATCCCTCTTTTTTGGTTGGTGTTGGAGTTGGGGTTAGTAATGTTTCACCAAGTACTTCTGGAGTTGGCGTGACAATCGGTGCTTTTTTGGCTATTTTTTTGACCTGTGAAACTGGAGTGAAATATGTGACGAGCTGTGGAGTAGGAGTTATGACGATTGTTTGTTGTGGTGATGCTGTCTGAGATGCGCTAGATATTATTGTTGTTGTGACAGAGCTTGTGTTGTTGTCAAGTGATGGTTCATGAGTTGAAGTTTTGATTGTTGCTGTGTTTGTAATGCTCGACGGAGCATTACCGTCTACCCTAACTGTTACTGATATTGATCCGGTTTGATTTGGAACGATTTCTCCTATTGAGAACTTTAAGGTTGTTCCATTTTTTGAGAATGGTGAGGCGCTTGAGACAACCTCAACGCCTTGAGGTAGGGTGTCAGTTATAATAACATCCTTAGCTCTTACTTGACCACCATTTGCATAGTAGATAGTATAGTGCAATTCGTCACCATGACGTGACTCGCTTGTATTGACAGTCTTTACAATTGTAAGGTCTGGTCTGGGGAATATAATGTCTCCAAAGAAATCATCGAATATATTTATAAATGCGACATACCAATTGCTCCCAATGATATTCGTGTTTGCTAGGTTGAGAATATTTGCAATGGTGCTAGCATCACCTGTGTTAATTTGGCTATTAAATTTACCGGCACTATTGTCCCCAGTTTGAGCATCAAGAAGAATATCGTTAGTTATAGTTGCTTTATTTGTTGTCTCAACGTCCAACAGTGAATCAAATGTCGCAGAATCACTTGAGGAAACGTCATCTCCTGATGAGATGAGTGTATCGCTATCACCAGATAGGCTGAGTTGAGGAGCCTGAGGAGCACTGGAGTAGAGAATGAAATAGTCCTCAGTTTCATATATTTCTCCATCCCAACCTATAACACTCCCCTTAAAATTTCCAAAGTGATTCACGCGAAGATAAAGGAAATTGTTATCAACAAAACTCATATTCGCCATATCAATTTGGTTAATCGTTGAATTATTGTCACCAGAATCAATCATAAGTGGCAAACCAAAGTTGATTGTATCCTCAATCGTATTGTCACCTGTATTTGTATTTGAGTTAACTTCTGTTGTTATCTGCGCTTCATTTGATGTGGTAACGTCTATAAGTGTGTTGAGTGTTTTGGTATTAGTTACATCAACATCATTGCCTGAGTTTACAGTTGTAGATGATTGGGAATCTGAAACCTCGTCTCCAATGTATCCTTTTTCATATGGGAGTATGAGCGAGCCTGACCCACCATCAAAAATGTTTACAACCGCAAAAAGTCCACAATTCCCGATAAGATTTGTGTTTGCTATATTTGAAACGTCAGTTGTGCTTGTAGCGTTACCCGTTTGTACAAGGACTCCCATACCGATATTGTCTGTTGCTGTATTGCTACCCGTATTTGATGTAAGGTCAATTGTGTTATTAATTGTTGCGTCATTATTGGCATACACTCCAACGTTTTGAGTAATTTCTTCATTAATCAGGAGTTGTACATTGTTTCCAGTATTTTCATTAAACTCAATATCTCCAGCATCCTCCTGGTTAAAGTCTTGACATGCATCAATCCCCGAGAGATTCAAGTTAGAAGTGAGCGGGGTAAATAGGTTGTGAACAATTGGTTGAACATGCAGCCCAACAACATTGGTATTGAGTATTGTCGCTATAGTCGCGCTTGACTCAGCGTCGCCAGTGGTTAGTGTTATTGGGCCATTGGTGCTGATATTATCTGAAACATTATTACCACCTGTAGAGTTATTTACATCAGTATCACGGTTAACAACCGCTGTGTTGTCTGTGGTTATCTTAATATCAAGGACTGCGCTGTCTGAGGAGATCGAGGTTACGTCATTGCCTGTATTGATTGATCCAGAACCTGTTGCGTCAATAAATGTCTCTGATTGGTCAATACTGTTATAGTCTTCACTCTGGAATGGTGGTGTATCAGTTAGTGTTGGAGTTGGTGCGAGGGTTGGTTCTACATCTTGCGAAATAACGTACGTTGGGGTGATTAATAGAAGAAGCAAAAGGACGACCGATATTATTTTCTTAGATAAAGAATTATGAATCATATGGGCTGTTGAATAGCCCCGATTATATCACAAAGTGATGTTCTTATCAAACCTATAGAAGCACAAAAACGCCATCCTCATATAAAAGGAAAACCCCGTCTATTTTTGAAAATTGCTTCTCAAAATAGACGGGGCCTAAGTTAGCTTTAATTTTTTTTAGATCTAAAAAAAAATAATTTCAAGATCCGTAGATTAAAGCATAAGTGCTGCAAATAAAGCTAGCATAGAAGCTGCGCTGCTGCCGAATACGACTGCATTGTTGTTTCCAGCTAAACCTTGTGCTGCACCTCCTGCATTACCACCAGTTAAGGTGATTCCGCCACCGATGTTGTTCACTTCAACATTGAATCCGCTGTTTGAAGATGTCAATTGAGCTTGGAAGCCAAACAAAGCATTTACTGCTGTTGTGTTAGCGTTAGTGTTGTTGTTTTCAACGGCATTGGTTACTACACCTAAACCAGTATTGACAAGGTTCACTAAGTTTCCTGCTCCAGCTGGCATTGTGCTGCCAACAGAGACACCGACAACGTTATCGTTGCCTGAAAGTGCTTGAGTTGTTCCGGCCAAGTTTGAACCTGTTCCAAGAACGCCTCCACCGATGTTACCATCGAGGACATTAAATCCTGAATTCTGGTTAGTTGATGCAACTTGCGTTGCGACTAAGGAATTGAAGAGATTTGTGTTCACGTTGGTATTGGTGTTGGCTGTGCTGTTTGTAACGACGCCATCACCGGTGTTTGTGATTCCAGTACAGTTATTTGCTGTACATGGTCCACAGATCAAACACCCAACTGCTGCGGTTGAAGTTGGAGCATGGATA
>CAYNEP010000036.1:0-1711 GCA_964396255.1 uncultured Gammaproteobacteria bacterium
TCCAATATTGAATCTATAACTCGTTGAGGTTTTATTTGCGTTGGGTCATTTTCTAAATACGCATATGCTGGATGAGCTTTAAAAAATGGAAAGTCTTGTCTTATTTTGTAAGGGTCCATTTTAATGTGAGTCAATAATTGATTCTAATTGCTGAGCGCACTCCATTTTACAAGAATGTGCTTCCTTTTCAAATCCAAGCGAACCAATCTTGTCAAACACGTTAGTAACAAAGCCTGTAAGTAACAACTTCTGGGCTAATTTTCGATCAAGACCTCTCAAGCTTAAATATTCCACCTCTTCATGTGGAATTTCTCCTGTTGTTGATCCATGCGTACAGCGCACATCATTGGCCTCAATTTCGAGATAGGGGCGAGAGTCAACGTAAACATTATCGGACATAAGTATGTTTTGATTCTTTTGATACGCGTTAGATTGTTGAGCATTTTTATCAATTTTTATAAGACCCTCATAGTGCAACTTTGACGCGTCAAAAAAAACTCCTTTGATTAGTAAGTCTGAGACACTTCCTCCCGCTTTATGATGCTGAACGGTATTTAAGGTAAAGTCGGTATTTGAATTGCCTAAGTAGAGTCCAAAAATATAGACATTAGAATGTTTTTCCAATATTTCAACAGTGATTTTTCCAGAATAGTTGTATAGAAGAACACAATATGTATCTGCAGTGTTACACGAAATTGTCTGGTCTGCTTCAGTCTTTGAGTCAAAAATAGTAAATTTCATAGATAGTGATATGGTTTAACCAACGCTCCCTGACATCTCGAGCTGGATCAGTCTATTTAACTCAATCGAATACTCAAGCGGAATTTCGCGAGTTACAGGCTCAATAAATCCATTTACTAGCATCCCTTCACCTTCGGTCTTTGTAATACCACGAGAAGAGAGATAAAACAATTTTTCCTCTCCTAATTTTTCGACAGTTGCTTCATGTTGCACCTCGACTTTTTTGTTTTTTATTTTCATGGTTGGGTACGTATCAGATCTCGACTCATCATCCATAAGAAGCGCGTCGCACGATACAAATACTTTTGCATTGGTTGCATTTGGATGGACCATGACTAATCCGCGATACGAGGTCCTTCCACCTTTGTTTGAAATTGATTTAGAAACAATTCGACTTGAGGTATTTGGCGCAAGATGCATCATCTTAGCCCCAGCATCTTGATGTTGTATGCCCTTTGCATAAGCGATTGAGAGCACTTCTCCACGAGCACCTTCACCCATTAAGTAAACAGATGGATACTTCATGGTTACTTTTGAGCCAATATTACAATCAATCCACTCCATAACAGCGTTCTGGTCTGCTCGAGCTCGTTTAGTAACTAAGTTGTAAACATTATTACTCCAATTTTGAACTGTTGTATAGCGCACCCGAGCATTTTTTTTAACAAAAATCTCAACTACAGCACTGTGTAAAGAATCAGTTGTATAAACCGGAGCAGTGCACCCCTCAATATAGTGCACACTGGATCCTTCTTCCGCAATAATGAGTGTCCTTTCAAATTGACCAAAGTTCGCTGAGTTTATTCTAAAGTATGCCTGCAATGGTAATTTTAGCTCTACTCCATTGGGGACATAAACAAATGATCCACCTGACCAGACTGCACTATTGAGGGCCGCAAATTTATTATCATGAGGCGCAATCAGTGTTCCAAAGTATTCTCTTACAATCTCAGGATATAACCTCAATCCT
>CAYNEP010000036.1:1721-8099 GCA_964396255.1 uncultured Gammaproteobacteria bacterium
TATTTTCTGAGCCCTGAATCCATATCACAAAATAACACTCCCTGCTTCGATAATTCTTTCTGGACACTCTCATACACAACTTCACTATCATATTGAGCTGATACACCACTTAAAAACTTCTTCTCAGCCTCAGGAACTCCAATCTTGTCATAAGTTTCTTTAATATCAGGGGGAAGATCCTCCCACGATGTCCCTTGCTTATCTGTTGACCTGGCATAGTAAGTAATAGCATCGAAATCAATACCTGAGAGATCTGCGCCCCACGGAGGCATTTCTTTTTGAAAAAAAGTCTCAAGACTCTTGAGCCGAAATTCAAGCATCCATTCTGGCTCATTCTTGATACCAGATATCTCACGAACTGTATTAGTTGTTAACCCTTTGGAGGTTTTGAACGTTGAAGTATCGGGCATTGAAAACCCAAAACGATAATCAAATGAAAGTGGATCACTCATAACCTTTTTTTTCAATAACGTCAGCCAATGTTTTGTCACCTTTTTTGATTATCTGACCTTCTTTTAACACTAACACAACATCAGGGGTGATATATTTCAGAAGTCGATTGTAATGAGTGATAAGAATGAAAGTTTTATCTTCGCCGTGCATTGTCTTGATCATTGTGGCGATAGTTTTTAGCGCATCAACGTCGACTCCCGTATCGATCTCGTCAAATATTACAAGCTTTGGACTGAGAATGAGAGACTGCAAAACCTCCATTTTTTTTCGTTCTCCACCTGAAAACCCATCATTTAATGATCTGTTTAAAAGTACTTCAGGAATATGGAGTCCTTTGGCGTATTTTTGAACTTCCTTGCGTATTGTCAATGGATCCTTCTTACCCTTGAGTGCATATCTCATAAGTTGATACACTGTTACACCAGTAAGCGATGGAGGTGATTGAAAAGTCATAAATATTCCCTTCTCAACACGTTTTTCAGGTTCAAGATCATTAATAACCTCATCATCAAAGTTCAGGCTACCAGACTTAATCTTATACCCAGGATGTCCTGCGATAACAGATGCTAAGGTCGACTTACCCGAACCATTTGGTCCCATAACTGCATAGACCTTGCCTTTTTCAAAGGTATACGAAATTGAATTCAAAATTACTTTATCTCCAGCCAAGACCGTTAGATTGTCAAGATGCAACATAGAGAGTAGTGTAGTGGACAGGCATGATAATTGCAATGAAACTTAGTCAGTGGTACGCTACAATTATAACTATGAAACAAAGAAAAGTTTTGTTTGACAAGGGAATGTCGGGTGTTGGGAATCTATTGAAGGCGTCAGCTCAACGTCTGTCTGATCGTTTTGTGGATTATTCAAAGATCTATATTGCAACCATTCTATTATTTGCAGTCTTTATAAGTGTTTTTGCAGGAATATCATTAGCCTTTTTCGGCATTGCACAATCTCTCCATTTTAATTTATTGTATGTTCTAGTCATTCCATTATTGGTCGCATTCTTTTGTGGACTCATATACCTTTCAACATGGTGCGGACTTGTTACAATAGACGCTCTTATCGGAACACCTGGACTATCGATTAAAAAAAGATTTAACTCAATTCGCCCAATTGTTATTGGCTACTTTTGGTTTAATGCATTTTTTGGATTATTTATGTTTGGGCTCATCCCATTTGGCTTGATATCATTGGGGATAGTTTTTATATATTGGGCTGTTGTCTCAAGCTTTACTGCTTTTATCTATCTTGAACATAAGCCACTAGGATTAACAAGTCTCTGGGCAAGTCGACAGATGATGAAGCGTGAGTTTTGGAGAATCTTATTTTTATTTATTATTGTCTACGGAGTCGTATTCTCCATCGATATTATTCTCTTAAGATCAGATCATCCTATCACCCGTATAACTTCGTGGATGTTGAACTTTGTATCAGCGCCTTTTTTTATAGCTCTAAGATATCAGGTTTATAAAAACATACCATACCCAACCAAAATTGAAGTTCCGCGCGGATGGATTATTGCATCTAGAGTTGGTATTATTTTGACCATCATTGGATTAATAATAATCATTAAAACAGCTGTTCAAGCATATCCCATGCTCAATGAAATGCCAATCAATATTCCCTCTCAACTGGCACCTGACAAAATAATCTAGAGAAGCAAACCCATCTTAAGTTTAACCTCATCAACTGTTCGCCTGGCAACAGACTGAGCGCTCCTGGCTCCTTGTTGAAGAATTTTATCAACATACTCTGTATTCTTCTCAATCTCAGTTCGCTTTTTTTGAATTGGTTCCAACTCATTATAAATCGCCTCAGACAACGCATCTTTTAGCTCTACAAATTTTAATGACCCATCTGTGTATGACTTCTTAAATCCCTCAACAAATGAGGGCATAAACAGCTCGCTTAGTGTAAAGAGCGACTTGACACCATCAGACATCTGTCCACCTGAGGTTGTTGCCGTGGGGATTGATCTAATTTTGCGCCTTACAGTATCGATGTCATCTGTCAAAGCAACATATGACCCCTCGACTGATTTGCTCATTTTCCCTACTCCAGATAATGATGGTATATATTGTCCCTTTGTAATAAATCTTTCTGGCATTGGAAAATCCATACCATAGTCGTTGTTGAATCGCTTAGCAATCTCGCGCGCAACCTCCATATGTGGCTCCTGATCAAGTCCAACTGGCACAGAATGTGCTTTGTATAATAAAATATCGGATGCCATAAGCATTGGATAATTTAATAGCGCCATAGTAACTTGATTTGGATACTGTCGTACCTTTTCTTTGTATGTCGGCAAGTGCGACATGCGAGCTACAGTTGACATAATAGAGCAAAAAAATGAAAACTCAGCATGTTCGGCTACGTGTGACTGTACAAAAATTGTCGACTTTTCAGGGTCGATACCACACGCAAGATAGTCAATAATGACACTGCGAGTAGACAATGCAAATTGACCCTTATCATAGGGTGTTGTTAGACCGTGCAAGTCTGCAACCATATAGTACGTGTCATATTCAGAATTATTCTGTAACGCAATCATGCTCTTTGCGCTACCCAGATAATTTCCTAAATGCAACTTTCCCGTTGCTCTCATTCCGTTTAAAACTCTTTTTTTCATAATGTTTATTGTAATTGATAATACTACACAAAAAAACCCCGCCGAGGCGGGGTTGTGTTGAGACTATTTAAATTTTTAGCAACAAACAATATTCCCCCGCCATGCGGATGTAAGATTTCGCCATGATGATGAATATATTTTTATCATTCAACACAAGTATACCATATTTGGCCTCAAAACATATATAATAGTTACATGCATCTTCAATCAATTCAGGATATCAAAACCACACCAATGCGCATTCTCTTAAGAACCGACTACAATATTAGTTTCGATACAAACCATCACATAGCAAATACAACTCGCATCCAACAATCTATCCCGACAATTAAAAGTCTTCTTAACAGAGGTCATAAAGTTAGAATTATCTCTCACTTAGGAAGACCAGAAAAACCCGACCCTTTATTTTCATTACAACAGATTGTTACACATCTACAGAAACTTCTTCCTAATAATGAAGTTATTTTTATAGAAAGTATTTTTTCTGAGGACACGTCAAAAGACCTTGAACTACAATCTTCTAATCAGATTATTCTTTTTGAGAATATTCGTTTTGAGGAAGGTGAAAACAAAAACGACCCTGAGTTTTCCAAAAAATTAAGCAGACTCGGTGATATTTATGTAAATGATGCATTTGCTGTCAGTCACAGAGAATCGGCCTCAATTGTTGGAGTGACCCAATACCTTCCATCTTACGCAGGCGACTTACTTTTGAAAGAAATTAAACTCCTAGATCACCTTATTGATTCTCCTTCCCATCCTTACGTTGCTATTATTGGTGGTGCAAAGACCGACAAAATACAGCTTCTTAAAAAGTTAGGAAGTATTTGCGACACGATCCTAATTGGTGGAAAATTTATCGCATATCTTAAAGACCATCAACTAGATCTTGTTACAAAGGCTCAGATCATAATGCCTATCGATACTATTAATGAAGATAATGTTATTTGCGACATTGGTAGCCAAACTATTGAGCTCTACAGCTCAATAATCAGTAACGCTAGAACTATCGTTTGGAATGGACCAATGGGTATTACAGAAAATGAAAAGTTTAGAGCGGGAACAGATGGAATTATTAAAGCTATAAGTAAGAATTCGAAATGCTACTCAGTCATAGGTGGTGGCGATACGATTACTGCTCTCACTACAAACACAAATTTAGAATCATTTGCTCATATTTCAACAGGTGGAGGAGCAATGCTTGAGTACATTGAAAAAGGAACCCTACCAGGAATTGAGGCCTTAAAAAAATACTAGTCCTCTTCTTTTGGCTTGATAATAATGTTTGACGACCGAGTTGCCTCATGAGCACAGTCGATACATATCATTTGGCCAAACTTATCAACAATTACCGTCTTTTCCTGAAAATCAACATCAGGGTCATCGGGCTTTGTAAGCAATCCAGTGGTCTTATTCACAGGCACCTTCTCTCGCTTAACATCAACTCCAGTATCCCGTTCTGTCCCTTTAATGTAGTACTCAAAACGCGTCTGACATCCTTGTGTTGCAAGTGCTGGGTCAGCCGGCTCTCCAGCATTATGTGCTGGTTGATAGATACATCGACTAACTCCAATAACTCCGTCAGGTTGACGAGGTTTCAGGTCTGGTTGACTTTCCAAGAGTTGAGAAATTATTTTATTCCATATTGGAGCTGCCCCAGTAACACCCGATGTTAGGTATGACATTGGCGTATTATCATTATTACCAACCCAGACTGCGACAAGAAAATTAGGCGAGTATCCAATAGTCCAGTTATCTCGTAAGTCATTAGTTGTACCCGTCTTAACAGATACGGTTTTTTTCTTAACTACCAAGCTGCTGGAAGCTCCAAAAGCTGGAATACGAGCATTATTATCTGAGAGAATATGAGATATTAAAAATGCCGTTTCTTTTGATACTGCTCTCTTGCCATTAATCTTTAAAGTATTTGGGTATTTCATTGACTTTGAAATATTAGGAATTAAATTTGGATCTTCGTATTTATAAATAACCTTGCCATCCTTATTCTCAATTTTAAGTATTGGGACAAGCTCCTTTGGTATCCCTTCATTTGCAAATGCTGAAAACGCAACAGCCATATCGACCATTCTCACTTCACCGCCTCCAAGAGTTAAAGATAGCCCATACCTACTTGGATCAAGGATTGTTGATAATCCAAATTTGCCAGATGCAGAAGAAACAAATTCATCAACTGTGTTTAATGCAAGCATTTTGACAGCTGGGATATTATATGAGGAGGCAAGTGATGTTCGAAGATCAACAGGTCCATGATATCGCCCATCATAGTTCACAGGACAATATGGTTTGGGTTGACCAGCTACTATAAAGCACGTCGGTGCATCTAGAAAAATAGTCCCAGGGCTTACTAATTTACGATCAATGCCAATTGCATAGTTAATTGGTTTGATTGATGAACCTGGTTGTCTTGATGCAATAGTGACATTAAATGATCCCGACGGAGAAGAGAAAAAGTCATAAGACCCAACCATTGCTAATATTTCTCCAGTTGGAGGTCTTGTCACAAGCGCAGCACCGTTGCCAATCTTCAATCGTTGAACTTTGCCAATCTCCTCTTTAATAACAGCCTCGGCGGACGCTTGTATTGGATAGTCAAGCGATGTTGTGATTTTAAGACCACCCTCTTCAACTACCTTTGCCCCATACTGCTTTTCGAGTATCGATCGTATGTAGAAAACAAAGTGTGGAGCCTTAATTGAATCCTTAGGAGGTGTTATGACGATTTTCTCAGCAACAGCTGCAGACCTTTGCTTTTTAGAAATATACCCCAGGTCCTCCATTCTTTTTAATACCTCAAGTTGTCTTGCCTTAGCTCGATCAAAGTTAGTTACAGGTGAATAATTTGATGGAGCACGAGGAAGCCCAGCCAACAATGCGGCCTCATGAAGGTCTAGATCCTTTGCATCCTTACCAAAAAAAGTTTGTGCTGCTTCTTGAATGCCATACGTCACTCCTCCATAGGGAACTTGATTCATGTATATCTCAAGAATCTCCTGTTTTGTTAAAATCTGCTCGGTCCAAATAGCTAGTATAACCTCCTTTATCTTTCTCTGAATCGTTCTCTCGGGATATAAGAGTGCCGACTTAACAAGCTGTTGTGTAATTGTTGACCCACCTTGAAAGCCCTTTTTTAGAATAAAGGTGTCCTTAACTGCCCGCAACATCCCACCAACAATAGATATACCACCATGTTTAAAAAAGTCAGCATCTTCTATTGCGATTGTTGATTGCCAAACATAGTCTGGCATGTCCTTTAAAATGATAGGTGTTCT
>CAYNEP010000037.1:0-7837 GCA_964396255.1 uncultured Gammaproteobacteria bacterium
CTATTGCAACACTTTCAACACCATATCCTCCTGCTGAAACATTCTGTTTAAAAAACAGCATATTTGAGCCATTTAAAGTCGCCTGCTCAACTAACTCATCAATAGATGGAAATCCAGTGTCACCATACCTTGCGCTGTCTGAAAAATAGGTAACTGGAATAGCCACATCCACGCCTCCATCACTCAACCCATCAACAAGTTCTATAAAATTCTGCTTGTTATTAAGTAATCCAGCAGCCTGAGCAGGCACACACTTGTCACCTAATAATCTTACAGAGGGAAAAAGTGGCATAACAGTCACAGATCTGTCAGGCTTGGCTATTTCTGAGGCAACATACTTATGCGCATTGGCAACAAACGCAAAGTCGACTTGCCTATCAATTCCAACCCTTGATAAACTTGCTCTACTTAAGTCTGCCATTTGTCGAGCAAATCGCACTCCTCCTGGTGTCAAGTGCTCTTGCGGCATCTGCACCGCAATCGTTGCGCCTGGCGGACTAAACAACAACATTTGAGAGCCTGAATCAAACGGATCATAACGCCCCTCATCGCCATCTGAAGTGACCCCCTCAACCAAGCACGCACTTGAATTTCCAACAACAATCACATCATCACCAACTAGCCCTTTTGGATTAGACGCCAGAAGATAGTTGATTACTTTCTGTTCTCCACCTTGTTTTGGTAGATCTCTTTCATTTTTACTCATAGTTTGCAAAGAAAATTTATAAATGCACAAAAAAACCGCCTTTCGGCGGGTCGTATGTGGTTAAAAAAAGTTAGTTATTTACACATAACAGCCCGCCTTGCCCGTAATAACGGGACAGCGATGAAGATATGTAAATGACCAACTCATGTTCATGTTGGCAACTATACACTATGATTAATTTTTTTGCAAGTAATTTGCTTTTGGGGTATACTTGAGTACATTTGAAGCTAAACTATGGATAATAATGCAATGTATCAAAATTACAAAAAGTTTTTAGAGGAGTTTATCGCATTCAAAAGTATCTCAACAGACCCGTCATATAAAAGTGAAATTGAGAAAACTTCGCAGTGGCTTGAGAAACAACTCGCTCAAAATGGATTTAAAACAAAGGTCATCACAGGATATGACAATCCCCTCGTTACGGGATATTATGAGGTCGATCAAGCATTTGAGACAGTCTTGATCTATGGACACTATGACGTACAGCCAGCATCGCAACAAGACGGATGGGATAGTGAGCCATTTTTACTAACTGAAAAAAACGGTCGACTTGTTGGGCGAGGTGCGGTTGACAATAAAGGGCAAATTGCAATTCATCTCGTTACCGTTTTTGAACTAATAAGACAAAAGAAATTAAGATATAACATTAAATTCCTCATTGAAGGAAATGAGGAGACCGGAAGCGATCGCCTACACGATTTTTTAAAAGATCATAAGGAGCTTCTATCATCTGATTATGTCGTAATCTCTGATGGCGAGATAACATCTGGCCATCCAGTCATTGAGGTTGGGTTTAGGGGTGTCATTAACGCTTCAATAACACTCACCACCTCAGATCGCGATCTTCACTCGGGACTGTATGGTGGGTCAGTTCCCAACGCCGCGCTTGAACTGACAAAACTTATTAACAAGCTCTATGTAAATACAACAACGCTTGCAGTTCCTGGCATATATAACGATGTCATTGCGCCGTCAGAGGAAGAGCTTAAAAAGCACGCATCATTTCCATTTTCTAAAGAACACCACTTTAAAATTACCGGTACCCGTGAACTTTTCACAGAAGACTCAGCTGATTTCTACACACAAACGGGACTGCGACCTTCGCTAGAAATTACTGGGCTAGATTCTGGATACACTGGAGTTGGATTCAAAAATGCAGTTCCTCATAGCGCAACTGTTAAGCTTAACATGCGAATTGTTCCTAACCAAGAGCCACCTACGATCATCGCGCAATTTAAAGAATACATCGAAAGTATTACTCCAGAATATGCAACTATTGATGTGCAAATTGGAGAAGGAGTAAAGCCAATTAGAATTGGCTCAGATAGTGCAATTGCCAAAAAAGCAGCAAGCTTGCTTAAAGACGAATTTGGAAAAGACGTGCTTTACAAGTATTGCGCAGCGACCATTCCAATTGTTGTAGATTTTAAGGAGCTACTCAATGTTCAGCAGCTTTTGCTCCCTTTTGGAAATGAAGACTGCAATATGCATGGAGCAAACGAGAACTTCGAAATTGATCTAATCAAAAAAGATATCCGTGTTTCTTGGAATTTGTTATCATAAACTTGATGCAACCCTCACCAAACCATTCGTTCTCCCTACTTGAGTTATTCATTTTTATTGGCATAATTCTCGCCATTGCAATAGCCTATATAATGAATAATGGACAGTTCAAAAATACTACACAACAGATCATAGATGAGTCTCTAGTAAGCCCTACTATAACTCGTTCAAATCCACAATTTACGCCAACAAAGCCTTCAGAAACCCTCATTACTGAACAGTGCTCGACCACTGCACAATGTGCTCCTTGTCAGACATGCCAAGAAGGATTATGTGTCGTTGCCCCATCATGTATTGGAGGAATAATTCAGTCAAACCTATCTCCAACTCCCGTCAATCAGATGATTACCCCACCAATATCATGCCCAACAGGATCTGTTCGAGTGTGCGAAGCAGGGGTGTGTGAGTGCTTGACGAATTATTAAAATTATATTATTTAACTTCCCGAATTCTCTTTGCTTGCATCGCAAGCTGACCATCGTCGGCGCGAGCAGAATCATGAGAAGAAACATAACCTTCATATTTCTCAAAGTATGTACCTGGCGCATGCGAGTCGCCATTCCAGCTCCCATCTTTATTGGTTCCATGAAGCGGAATAAGTTTTATATGTAAATGATCTACACCAAGTCCCTCAATAACCGCTGCAACACGACCCACATCATCAAATGCAGCCTCGATTCGTCGAGTTACTTTTTGGGCAACTGCAATAAGCTCTTGAAGAATTTTTGTATCTTGATGAAACGCATGGCCTGAATAATGTTTCTTTGGAATAACAACACTAAACCCATTAGTATTTGGAAATATTGACAAGAACGCAATATGCGTTTCGTCCTCATAAATACTATGTGAAGGAAATTCTTTACTTACTATTTTGCAAAAAATACAGTCCTTCATTTAAATAGTTATTGTAGATACAATGCGGGGTTTAAAAGCGTCCCGCCTTGCCTAACTTCAAAATGCAAATGTGGTCCAGTTGACCTTCCAGTTGACCCAACAATACCTATTACCTGTCCTTGTGAAACACGCTGGCCAGATGAGACATTAATTTGAGACAAGTGAGCGTACAGAGTACTAAACCCATCCCCATGATTGATAATTATGTGATTTCCATAACCATAACGAAGTTGTGATACCGTCGATACAGTCCCCGCATCAGCTGCAACCACAGGCGGTAGCGATCTATTGGAAATATCATATGCCATGTGATACCAAATAGGATACTGTGAGATTGATCCATTCGTTGGCCATATAAATCGACCTCCCCCAGGACGGGTTGCATAATACTTTGGTACAGCACGGCGCCTTGGACCTGCTGGACGCTCAACTTCAATAACACCCTCTGGCACCATTAGAACGGTTCCTGATTCAAGAGCAAACGTATCAAGATCTGCAAAATCATTAAACTGCCAGTTAACGATCTGCTGCGCATCAACTTTGTACTTTTTTGCAATAGCGTAGATGGTATCTCCTGGCTTAACCGTATGAGCAACTCCCGACACTGGTAAAATCTTGAGCTTTTGGCCAGGCTTAATCGTATCGCTCGATAGGTTATTTGCCCACTTCACCGTATCAACTGAAATATCAAACTTATCCGCAATTGACGCAAGTGTTTCCCCACCCTTAACTTCATAGTCGAACACTTCTCGAGCTTTTTTTGAATACTCAGTTCTAAAAGGCATTGCATAAATATCAGCCTCAAACGTTGCTTGTTGTTGAGCAGTATCTGAAAAGTACTCTGAGATAAATGGGTTGTTCTCTGCAATAATCGGTCCGCCAATCATTGTGGCTGAAACTAGGACTAAAAAAGAAGTATTTAAAAACGATTGAGAATATTTTCCCCGCTTAACAATCAAGAAAGCGACAATGACATCTTTAACCTTCTCGAACCTTACGCCAATAACAATAACCTTGGATTTAAGATATGCAAATAAAAATGTCAAAAAGGCGCTAAATTCAGCCCTAAGGCCTTGGGAAGTCATCATATGGGTGATTAGTAGTCTAACAAAGCAAGCGTCTTATGTCAAAATCCCGTCCTTATTGACAATTTAACCTATAGTACGTATACTTCGCTCATGGCACGTTCTGAAGTCCCAATTCCCGAACATCTTTCACAACGCCAATTTACATTTCCCGACCTAAATGGCGCTCGAGGTCGTATTGGTGAGACTATTAATATTACTCCCCATACAAAAGTGAGGATGTTTGGTCAATCGCGCCAATGGGTTTCAGAAAATAGACCAGGGCGGGGACCAAACTTTACCACCTGCCAAACAACTCAAGCAACTATTAGGGCAATCCTCGTTGATGAAACAGACATTACATCAGCTCAGGCTGAATGTAACGGTTGCGATGCTGTTTGGCCATCGTCTCATAATATTGAAAAGGTAAGAACGCGACGAAGATAATACTTAGATTCTGAAGATCTTCTCTAGCATTGATTCAATTTTCTTATGTTGACGATCTGGAACTTTCATTATGCCCTCTTTCAGAACAACCAATCCTAATTTAGACAATGCTTGACGGGCTGCTAATATTTGTTGTGTTATCTCGTCAGGAGGCCTATTTGAGTTGATCATACGTCTGATTCCTTCAATCTGACCTATTAGACGATTGATTCGATTATCAACTGGCGTTGCCTTCTCTTTGGCTGTCTTCATACTGGTATGGAGTATATATGATTACTGACCCGTTCTCAAGAACATTTTACGTTCGCTTTAGTTTCTCGGCAAAAAGTATTCTATTTGTTGCAACAACATATGCTGCCTGACGAAGCGTAACCATTTTCTTATTCTTTTCAATATCGATATAGGTGCTCCACAAAGCCTCAAAGGCGCTTCCAAGTAGTGTGTCAAGACGTGAATCAACCTCGTCCTCAGTCCAATACCATCCGCTTACATTTTGTACCCACTCGAAGTACGAAACGCTTACTCCACCAGCATTAGCGAAGATATCAGGTAATACTAATACATCTCTTTTTCTCAAAATTGAATCTGCCTCTGGAGTAACTGGTCCATTTGCCATCTCAACTACAATTTTTGCTTTAATATTCTTTGCATTTCCCTCATGAATCACGCTCTCAAGAGCTGATGGAACCAAGATGTCAACATCAAGCGCAAGTAGTTCTTCATTTGAAATTGGTTTGCCTTTTTTCATATCACACACTCCTCCTACACAATAGCAACCATTCAGACTTCCCTTCTCTTCCTTGCATTCAAGTGTTTTGACTGGATCTAAACCCTCCTCGACATAGATTCCACCTTTCGAGTCAGAAACCGCAACAATCTTAAACCCCATGTCTGATGCAATTTTTGCAAAGTAATAGCCAACATTACCAAATCCTTGAATCGCAATTGTAATCTGTGACTTAGGCTTTGTTGCCCAGGAAGTATTTGACTGGGATGAGAGGGCATTGAGCAAATATTGCATAGCTAAGACTCCACCAAATCCTGTCGCCTTGGTACGCCCCAAAGAACCTCCAATTTCAATGGGCTTTCCCGTAAATGTCCCTGGGGATAAGTACCCTACTGTTTTTTCATACTCATCAAGCATCCATGCCATAATCTGAGGATTTGTGTTCACATCAGGCGCTGGCACATCTACATGAATTCCGACATGAGGAGCAATAAACCGTGCATATTCTCTTGACACCTCCTCAAGCTCCTTAGCGCTTACTGTTTTTGGATCAATAATGACCCCACCCTTGCCGCCACCCAATGGAATACCGGCAATCGAACACTTTAAACTCATCCAAAGCGAAAGCGCCTTAACCTCAGCTTCAGTTACACCTGGATGAAATCGAATACCACCCTTATAAGGACCAAGAGCATTATTGTGCTGTGAGCGGTAAGCGTTATATTCATTCTTACCAACTTTAAGCTTAGCAGCATGCACGTGATGAGGGGTCTTGAGACGATCTAAGTAGGAGACTAATTCAGGTTTTATAAACTCACGAATTGACTCTAAAAAAGAGAGGGCGTTTTGAAATGGATCCATAAATGTGCCTGCAGGTCACAATAATAACTCATGGCGTTACCACCAATCTTGACTCCTGCAACCATGCAGTATAGCCATCCTCACATGATGTTGTCAATATGAATTTTGTCTATTTTCCAGCTGTATTAAAGCTCTCCAAAAACTCTGCATTATTTTTCGTTTTTGCCAACTTATCGATCAACATCGTTAACCGCTCATCATCGTCCAATAATGCTAACATCCGCCTTAATGTGGTGACTTTATTCATAGTCTCCTCATCAATAAGCAGTGCGTCTTGACGCGTTCCAGAGCGCTGAACATCAATCGCTGGATAAATCCTTTTGTCAGCATATTTACGATCTAAGTGAACTTCCATGTTTCCTGTTCCCTTAAATTCTTCATAAATAAGATCATCCATTCTTGACTCTGTATTAACTAGCGCAGTCCCAATGATTGTTAAGCTACCTCCCTCTTCACAATTTCGAGCAGCTCCCAAAAACTTCTTTGCTGGATATAGCGCTGCAGGATCAAATCCACCCGATAATGTTCTACCTGATGAATTAACGCTTAGATTGTAAGCACGTGCTAGACGAGTGATTGAATCTAGCATAATAACAACGTGCTGCCCCATCTCAACAAGTCGCTTTGCCCGAGCAAGTCCTATCTCAGCAGCTCTAATTTGGTCTCTTGGAGACTGGTCAAAGTGTGATGAGACCACCTCAGCATTCATCGAGCGCCTCAAGTCTGTAACCTCCTCAGGTCGTTCTCCAATTAAGATCCCCATCAGGTGGACATCTGGATGATTAACTTTTATTGCATTTGCGATATTTTTCAAAAGAGTCGTCTTTCCTGCCTTTGGAGGAGAGACGATAAGCGCTCTCTGTCCAAACCCAATAGGCGAGAGCAAGTCCATAATGCGAGTAGACAACACCTCAGGTGTCGTCTCAAGTCGGATTGCCTTCTCAGGATACATGGACGTAAGATCGTTAAATCGTGGCCTTCGTCTACTGTCATCTGCAGCAAACGTTGTTCCGTTGATTTTTTCAATCTTCAATAGTCCATGAAACTTTTCGTTTTCCTTAGGCGGTCTTATCAAACCCTCAACCTCATCCCCTACTCGAAGCCAGAACTTTCTGATTTGAGATTGCGAGACGTAAATGTCATCGGGAGACTGGGTAAACTTAGGACGCAAAAAGCCAAAGCCAGATGGGGTCACCTCAAGAATACCCTTGCCAGGAAACGCAACCTTTAAATCCTCAGCAATTCGCTCTTCAAGATTTTCTTGAGAAGGTGCATCATACGAATGAGAAGGCGCTCTCCTTGTTGTCGTTTGTGGTGTTGACGGAGTTGAAGATGGAACTTTTTCCTCAACATTAGCTGAAGCATCCTCTACAGGACTCTCTTCAGGCTTTTCTTCGTTTAAATCTTCTGACTTAATTATTGTAACTTCGCTTTCCTCTTCCTTTCCCTTTTTAACGTCAGGGGTCTTGTCTTTTGGATCGTCGAATACGAGATCGTCGGCGGTTATGTTAAGTGAATCAGTGTCACTCATAGGTATTTTAATGGAGTTTGCACACGAGAAATTTTTAAATACGT
>CAYNEP010000038.1:0-7804 GCA_964396255.1 uncultured Gammaproteobacteria bacterium
CACCAGTGCACTTTCCAACCTTGTGACATGTCTGCGTTCCTTGTTTCTGATCACTTTCTCTTCTGCACAATTTTGAATACTCATCATTACAAGAGTCGCCAATATTTTGACACACATTTTCTTGAGCTTTGCTCGTTAATGATTGTAAATCTGGAGACTTGGTAGTTTGGATTCCCAAAAATGTTCCAACAGTAATGGCGACTAGTGTTAATAGCGAAAGAGTAAGCCCCATATCACCTCTTTGCAATTTTAGTCGTTGATTACCCATATGATTTTGAGTATGTCATACAAAAGTACTATTGTAAAGATTGATATTGATTGTGTGTATGGGCGATTCAATTTTAGATGCCATGCGCTGACATATGTATATGACATATGAAGATTTAAGCACGAAATGACAATTAACATTAACTATGAGATAACAGAAAGTAACTATAGTTTACATCTAGCGTTTAATATATTCTGTCTTGCATCTAATTCTTATTCTTGCTAGTCTTGTATTGTGACTAAGACTTATCTCTTTTTATCATCAGCAGTCGTTATAATTATTCTTATCATTGCGGGTGCTGTCTTTTTCTCCTCCTATCAGGCACGACTTGCAAGTGATGCAGCAGAAAATGAACCTGGGTTTACGAGGCTTGTGAAGGAGTCATCATCATCAAAGCAAACAAATCGGAATAAGGCTGGATGTCCTTTATTTGATAAAGGGGATTATGATTGTAGTGGGTCGATCGACATTGCTGACTATGATTTGTGGGCAGGGGAGTTTGGTGGGAATAGCATTAACCCTAAAAGTGATGGAACAGGAGATGGTGAGGTTAGTTTGCAAGATTATGAAGTTTGGAGATCGGGATTTACGAGTTTGTAGAATATATGGTTGTGAATAAAGTAATCTTATTTGGCCTTGTTGCAGTATTGGCGTCAGTATTTTTTTGGAATACGACCAACCGTTTTTTATATCCTTCAAAAGCTTCAAGTGGCCAAGTGGGTGTTTCTCTCCAACAGAAAATAATGAATATTACATTGACACAGTCAAACCAAGCACTGATTCCAATAAATATTCTACTCACAACACAAGAGCAGATAACGGGCGCTACGGTTGTGGTGCGCTATGATCCAATACAGGTGCAGTATGTTGAGCAAGACGAGACTTATGCTGATGATGAGTGCAAAAAAATATCATCACCATTTATTAGGCGTCCTAGAGTCCAAAATGATAGTGTCCAGGGCCTACTTGTTATAACACGTATTATTGATCCAACGACAAAAGTAGGAGAGTTGCCAACAGGTCGATCGTGTTTCGGAACAGTTATGTTTAGGTCTCTTGTGGCAGGGGATTCATCGGTGAGTTTAGAGACTACTGATATTAGCGCATGGGAGTTTGTCGGGCCAAGCTCATCATTTGCTCCGCGATTCGATGAGCCATTTTCAACTCGTCTTTCTGTGACAAGTCAAAACGTTCAGGGTGTTTTTGACATGCGCCTTTGATGTGAGCAATCGATCAAAAACGATAAAATGCTGTTGTATTTTGTGTCAATAACTGTGTACTATTTATGAAAGATACTAACCATGATTGAGCACTCTTACAAAATCCGATCTGTACTACTATTATTTGTTGCTGCCCTAGCTATGTGGTTTTTCTTTATGGTTGCAAATCGTTTTGCAATTCGTCCAAAGGCTGACGCCAATACGGTAACTGTTCAATTTAACCCTGGATCTGCAAATGTTGAGGATGGCAACGCATCAGCTGCGCAATTTTCAATAACAACAGCCCAAGAGAGTGGAATCTCAGGAATTGACGCCATTTTTGCAATCACAGGACCTGTTGTCATGAAGCAAATACAGCCGCTTTCAAGTTCTCTCCCTTCTGCAACGTTTACAAGCCTTACAAAGTCTGCAACTAGATTTTCGTATGCTACGATCCCAGGAGATGGAGCATTACCATCGGCAGTCACAATTCCATTTGAAATTGCCTGTACAGGACCAGGTCGAGCAACGATTGAGTTAAATCAGGATAGGAGTCAATTTTTGGGCACAGCAGTGGGTAATATTTTTGAAATTGAGGTAGGCAATACATATTCGATAAATTGTAGTGGCGTTGGATTATTTGGTAATGGAGCACCTGCAACAGCAAAGTTTGAACAAGCGCTACAAAATGCACCAGTTGGTCAAAATCTTACATATCGATTGCTTCTTAAACCTGATGGACAAACGGGCATTTCAGCCTTTAATGTTGATTTAAAATTCAATTCGGAGATTTTAGAAGTTGTTGAGGTTAAGGAGCCAGTGGTCGTAACGGGGGATAGTAGATCGCCGACCGAAACTCCAGATGACGGGAGGACAACAACTCCAGTTCCACCTGAGAACCCTGATGCACCCGCACCTGGAGTAAGTTGTAAAGCTGACAGTGACTGTCCATCGGTGTGCACAGATCCAACTAACCCACTTTGTCAATCGGTATGTGTGAATAATTTTTGTGAGATTGTCAATAAATCAGAAGTATCAACCTCAAACACAAGTGCTGGGGGATGTACGGCTGATGCCGATTGCCCATCACCATGCGCAGATCCAACCCTACCCGGATGTCAGATGAGCTGTGTCGCGGGTGCTTGTCAACCCGCAACCAATACTGGGGGTCCTGGCGCTGGTGGTGCGACGCCCACTCAGCCAGCAACATCTGGACGATCTTGCACAACCGATACGGATTGTCCAAGGGTATGTGCTGATGTAGCCGAAACTGTTTGTAAAAATATTCCTTGTGTTGCTGGGTTCTGTGAGGGGACAAATAGTGGTGGTGGAGGCCCAACCCCAACTGGCCAACCAAATGATCCATCAAGGTCGCCATTTATTAAAATCAAAAATGAGACCGATCCATCTGCGGGTACTATTTCATTAGCATATGCCATGCCAGGAGGAGACGATGTTTTGCCAAAAGCAGTTGCAGTTGATGTCGTTGTTAAGGGTAAGAAAAATGGAACAGGTAAATTGCAATTTGCAACAGCTCAGATGACTGGAAATGTTGATGGTAATTATTATGATGTTGTCACAACTGAAGCTGAATATCGTATTGGACAATCATCTTCACGATCGCCGGGTGGAGAGGTGAAAGATATGACTTTAAATCTAAAACTACGCTTGCAAGGAGTTACTTCGAAACCAAAAACTACACAAACTATTCCGGTCAAGATAGGATTGGGTGATGGGACGCTTGAGGAAACTATTTTCCAAACAGCGACGTTTACTGCTGATGATGATGGAGTATGGAGTGGTGCGGTAACATTTAGTGCGCCTCCAGGAGATGGCTTTAAAGTACTTGTCAAGCCACCACATCATATGCAAAAGAGGATCTGTGATGCGGTACCTGCTGAGAAGGATGCTGATGGCAATGATGCTCCAGGATATTACAATTGTGCCAGAGGAGCAATTACGTTAGTTGAAGGGGCAAACACATTTGACTTTACTGGTGCTGCTATTTTAGTAGGGGACTTGCAGGTGCAAGACGGTATAGTTAATGCACGAGATAGAATTCAATGTACTGAGAATTTTGGCAAATCGGATGCAGAGGCATTGCGTGTTGCTGATGTGAATTATGATGGTGGTGTAAACGGACTCGATTGTTCGGCAATCTTGGTCTCAATGACCTTACGGCATGACGACAATTAAAACACATGGAACAAATACTAAAGTTGTCACAGTTGTTGCGATATTCATCGTAGGACTTGTTTTACTTGGCTTAAATTCAAAAAAAACCCCACCTTTGCCTATTGATGTTACGACTGAAAAAGAGAATGAGAATGTCGTTAAAAAAACGGGAGTACTGTCACTTCGAAAGCAAAACGATCGTATGATTGCGGCGCTTAATGAGCCGTTTGACATGGTTATAACAGCCGACACATTAAAGAGCCCTATTCTTGGATTTGATGCTGTTGTGAATTTTGATGAGTCAATTGTCAAATTGACAGAGGTAAAGGGTATTGATAAACGTTTTGATATTATCTCGACAAAACAGAAAGGACAAACAATAATAACTGGCACGACTATAGCTGTTGAAAAAGGCGTTACGTTAGACGCAACGCCACTTGTTCTTTTGACTTTCACTCCTTTAAAACAAGGCCAAGCAAAAATTAAACTTTTTAAGGAGGGTGAAAAAAGCAACAAAGATTCTAACTTAATAGATTCTTCAGATAACGACATTCTAAATTCTGTTGAATCTCAACAGACATATATTGGGAAGAAGATTACAGTTGGGATGAAGGAGACCGATGTTGATGGAACGATTCTGAATATTATTAATGTAATTGCGCCTGAGGCAGGCTGTGTTGATTGCGTGACAACTGTCAATATGCTAGTGCAAAAAAAGCCAAATCAACAAAGACTATCATTTGAAACTGGTGGAATAGAGGGTAGGGCAATTGAGCCTGAGCGCGCATTTGAAACACTCTATGAGATAGGTGAGATATCCAAAACCGGGGTTGTTGTTTATTATACCTCTGATCTATGAAAGCTACACAGACTCACGCTACCTACAAAGCACTCTTGGGGTTGTGTGCTGTTTCCCTTTCGCTCGTCTTAACTTTTGGTTTAACAAGCGTATTAAATAAGCTTAATCAGACCTCTAACCAAAAAGCACAGGCAGGGGAGATTACGACCTTGCAGGCAAATCAGATAGCGGAGGGCTCGTCAGTTGTTAAGATTGATAATGTTGTTAAAGCATCGATAAATAGCAATGCGCCATTATTAAGATTCAATGCGAAGGGGTCGTCGGCTGCGCTTTTGATTCTTGAATCACTCGAATCAGTCGTAGTGCCACAGCAAAATAGCGGCGACAACGAACCGCTTTTGCCAAGTGACTTTGCAAAAAATGCTCGACTTATCCGTACTGAGGGTGGAAAGGGACCACTTACCCCCATTTCCAAATCAACAAAACATTATATATATGAGCAGAATGTGTTAGTCGATGGAAAATCATATCCGGTATTAGGAAGTGTTGTAAGGGTTGATGTTGCTAAAGATAATGAGTTTGTTGGATATGGCTCATCAATTGTAAGTACGACATCGGTCGATAAGGGAGCATACCAAAGATCTGAAGCTGAGCAGAAGGCGCTTGGAATCGCAAAGCTTGATGCTGAAAACCAAAATGTTGTGCTTTGTAAAAAGAATCCTATCCAGACAATTATTGTTAACAAAACGCTTCTTGGAGTTGATCGTGATAATACAAACTATCTTGCTCATGTCGTAGATGTTTGTAATGAGACCGATCCTGTGTCGTTCCATAAGCGATACTACCTTGCAACTAGTGATGGTGAGGTTGTTGTGTCTGAAAATAGAATACTTGACGGGTTAAATAGAAGTATTTTTGATTGTACCGATATCAATCAGACACAGCGATGCATCACAAAAAGACTCGAGGGTGATCCGCCTGCTGGTGGTGAGTTTGATATTGCGTATGAAACATTTGGAAATTTTCATACATTACTTCAGACAAAATTCTCAAGGGATAGTCTTGATGATTTAGGTATTGCACTAAAGGCAGCAATTAATTACAGCGTACAAGATGCAAATGGCGTGGAAATTTTTTGTGATAACGCTTCATGGGGCGATGAGGAGCTTGTTGCTATGTTTTGTAAAGGAGTTGCCTCTGTTGACATTGTTGGGCATGAGATCTCACATGGATTGACGCAATTTACTGCTAATCTTCGTTACGCTGATCAATCAGGTTCGTTAAATGAATCAATATCTGATATTTTTGCTCATGCGGTTGATTTAGATGATTGGAATATTGGTGAGGATTCAAAGGTTGGAACAATTCGAAAAATGGATACTCCCGCTGCAAATGGGTCGCGCTCTCAACCTGATAAGCTATTTTCGCCAAGATATTTCTGTATGCCCAGTCCCGATCGGTGCGATGACCCAAGGACTCGAAGAGTTGAAACATGTGACGATCGACAAAATCAGCTTGTGCATATCAATAGTGGCATCTTTAATCATGCATATTTCTTGATGGTCGAAGGTGGGACATTTAACGGATGTACGATATCAGGCATTGGTCAAGATGATGCGCTTGCTGTTGTTTATAAAGCATTGTCATCCTATCTACAACCAACCTCAAACTTTAGAGATGCGTATGATGCCATGATTAAGGCGTGTGACGATGTCCATGGGGTTGGATCTGACAAATGTAAACAGGTAGCAGCTGCCCTTCAGGCAGTTGAGATTGACCAACAACCAGTTGGCACGCAGTTGGGACCAGCGTGTTCTGGAATCGCTCCTCAAGAGGCGGCGACATGTGCCGGTGGTGGTCAAGAGCCATCTCCAACTCCAAGTCCAACAAGAGCAGATGATCCTACACCAACAGATGGTGCGCCAACCCCAACAGGAATAGGTGGCGGTGGTCAATATTGTACACCTCCTCAACCAGGACTCTTGGATAATTCAAAAGAAGGGGTCAAAGCAAGTGCGTGGGTCTCCTCACATAAATATGGTGATTGTCGCTCGCACAATGCCTCAGGACTTTGGGATGAATTTGCGCTTGACTGCTTGATTCCTGATCAGGCATCTGGTCCAAGTACCGCAGATACAAACATAATTGCCGATCCATCAGGTCTTTACTACAAGCATTTAACCCCTAAGGATGGTATTGACTTGTTGCCACCACAGAAAGTACTTGAGATTATCGAAAAATCAAAAACACCTTCAACAATATCTGAGGCTAAGGAGTTGTTAGAGGATGCAATTGTTGAGCTTATCCAAAACGATCCGGATAAAGCTGGATTGGCATCATTTGACAGTTTGTATTTGGGTATAGCACGTGGAGAGAGTGGTAACCCAGTCAAGAGTGCTTCAATCATGGTACACCCACTTATAGAGAGAATTATTACCGATGAGATTACGATTGACGAGCGTGTTAAAAAATTATATCAGCCATTTGTTGAAGCATTTATAGGGAGCTCTGTTGAAACCGCTGATGTGAAGAGGCTTTATGTTGCAGCACTTAATAAATGTGGTAACAGTGCAATAAATGGCGATCAGAGCGGACGGGGAGAGAAGGTTGATTTTGGAGATTATATAGGTGTCGTGCAATTCTGGAATGGGGAGTCGGCCAAAGATATCTTCTCTGATCTTCGTGATTGTAATATTCATCTTGTTAAAGAGGTTGCATGTGTCGAGACTGAGGTAACACCAACTCCTACAGGGTCAGGGCCAACTCCAACTGGAGGGACTGGTCCAACTAACACGCCAACCCCAACGGATGGTGCCGGTGATGGTTCGATCGATCTTGAGTTGTTTGTAAGGTTTCAGGGAATCTATAAAAAAACGAATCCTCCAAAAGATAGAATGAATGTAAGAGTAGGATTATTCAGCCGCGCTATGGCACGACCACAGTATAAAACTGTAGTTTTTGCACCTGATGAAGGTGCGATTTGGAAAGGTCAAGTTTCGTTTGATTTGCCTGAGGATGATTATGTTTTATACATAAAAGGCTCACACCATTTACAGAAAAAAATTGGCGATAGGCGCCCAACGGAAACATACCCTGGTACGTATCAGCCACAAAGTAGAAGGATAAGCCTGGCACATGGCGAATCATCACTTGATCTAAGCTCAATTTATCAGCCTGCATGTGATATTCCTGACGAGGATGGAGTTCAGGATGGCATTTGCAATGCGTATGACATTAATAGAATCAGATCTCACTATGGGGAGCGAGATCCAATTTGCGATCTAAACTTTGATGGAGTGTGTAATACTGAGGATCATGCACTGCAAATTGAGACCTTATCAATTCGATTTGATCAAGACTAAA
>CAYNEP010000039.1:0-7725 GCA_964396255.1 uncultured Gammaproteobacteria bacterium
TGATACGCTTGTGATGTTGTGCCGTAATCTCGCCTAATATAACGTCCCCATAAGAGCTCACGAATAAGATTCTCTCCCTCACCATCCCCTGTTGGCTTGATTGAAAGCCTTCGTTTCAAGACTCTTGTAATTGCTAATCGTCGTATTAAGTGCTCTTCACTAAACTCAACTGAATTGCGTATCTTCTCGTATGCAAATGCTAGAAATGAAACGGTGTCCGAAACTTCAATAGGCTCCCCTGACTTACTAACCTTATATGACCGAGCTTCATCGAGTGATTTAAGTAAGCTATCTAAATACGGGGATTGCGTTTGAAGAGGATCCATTTTTTAAGTATACACCACAGTTTGGCTGAAATAGGTTTGGTATACTTGATCTAACACGTGATTATTTTATCTATTGACTCAGGAATTGAACGGTGTGGATATGCAGTATTTGATAGTTCGACAACTGAACCAACGCTTATCAGCTTTGGACTTCTCTCGACACATAAATCGCAGTCAACCTCACAGCGTCTTTTTAAGCTTGAGACAGATTTTGCAGACATATTGCTTGAGCACAAACCTGATATTGTTGTAATGGAGGCCCTTTTTTTTAACATAAATAAGAAGACCATGGTTATGGTTGCACAATCGCAAGGAGCACTTATGTCAAGTTGTGGCAGAACCGACATAAGTGTAGAATTTTTGACACCATCGGCGATTAAGCAAATGGTGACCGGCTATGGTAAGGCTGATAAGAAAATGGTCGAAAAGATGATTATGATGTTGCTTAAGCTCAAGGTTGCGCCAAAACCTGATGATGTTGTTGACGCTATAGCATGTGGTTATGCCTATTGCTGCTTACACAAGTTTGATTCACTATGATTGGAAAAATTAAAGGAACATTAACAGAGATTCATTCAACGCGAGGCTTAATTGAAACAGTATCAGGTGTTTCATATGTTGTGCATCTTGTGCCAAGTTTCCTAGATAAGAAAGATCAAACTATTCAGGTGTATACCCATCTTCAAGTTAAGGATGATGATTTGGTGTTATTTGGATTTATTGATTATGAGCAATATTGGCTATTTACCCAACTCATAAGTGTCGACGGTGTTGGTCCTAAGCTCGGGTTTACAATCACATCTTACGCTCAAAATGAACAGATTCTGCAGGCTGTTGAACAAAGTGATGTCGCTTTTTTCCAGTCAATTCCAGGTGTTGGAAAAAAAACTGCTGCTCGCTTAGTTTTGGATCTTTCTGGGAAATTAGCCAAACAAGTTGGAGTTGAGGCATTATTACCATCTCCAGATGATGCGCTCGCTGTTGAGGCATTAACAGGACTAGGATTTGCACAGAGTGATATTCTAAAGCATTTGCAGAAACTTAATAAAACACTCTCGCTTGAAGAGAAAATTAGACAAGTTATTGTCCTTATTACAAAGAAATGACACAAATTAAAGAACCACTAGAGACCTCGCTAAGGCCAAAGAATTTAAAAGAATATATTGGTCAACGAAGAGTCGTTGAGTCATTGCAGCTTTTTATTGACGCTGTTACTCAAAGAAAGATTGTATCAGAACATATATTATTGTATGGACCACCTGGTATAGGGAAAACCACACTTGCTAATATTGTAGCTCGTGAGCTTAAGGGTGAGCTAAAAGTTACATCTGGCCCTGCTATTGAGAAAACAAGTGACTTAGCTTCAATTCTGACGAATTTAAAAGATAATGACGTTCTTTTTATTGACGAAATTCATAGGCTTCCCAGAACCATAGAAGAGGCACTCTACCCTGTCATGGAAGAATTTTTTTTGGATATTGTTATCGGAAAGGGTCCATCGGCCAGAACTGTTCGATTGCCAGTACCACGATTTACGATAATTGGAGCTACAACACGCGTTGCTCTTTTATCAGCACCACTTCGAGATCGATTTGGACTTCTGCTCCATCTAGATTATTACAATAACTCAGATATGCAGCATATTGTTAAACGATCAGCTCAAATTCTTAACCTTCCTCTTGATGAATATGCGTGTCGTGAAATAGTTAATCGTGCACGATCAACTCCTAGAGTTGCAAATAGGACATTAAAACGTGTACTTGATATGTTTGAGGTTGGCAAACATAAGAAAATTACTAAGGAACTTATGGATCAGCTATTTGATATTCTCCAGATTGATTCTCTTGGCCTAACACATTTGGATGTCAAATACCTTGAATCACTTATTAAAAAATTTGATGGAGGGCCAGCTGGATTATCTACGCTTTCAACAGCCCTTGGAGAAGATAAGCAAACACTTGAGGAATATATAGAGCCGTACTTACTTCAACTTGGATTTATAACTAAGACACCAAAGGGAAGAATTGCTCAGAAAAGGGCCTATACGCACCTTAAACTTCCCATAAAAGGCGACCATCAACAACGCCTTGTTTGATATAATAGTGTGTTTATTGGGCGAGTGGTGAAATTGGTAGACACGCAGTCTTGAGGAGGCTGTGCCGCAAGGCTTGGAGGTTCAAGTCCTCTCTCGCCCACACCACATAATCTCTGGTCGCTTAGCTCAGCTGGTTAGAGCACTGCGTTTACATCGCAGGTGTCGGGGGTTCGAATCCCTCAGCGACCACACGATGCGAAAAATCTTAGCTGCACTTCTAACTGCCCTACTTCTGGTAGCCTACATTCAAAATATGAACTCTATCGATCCTGAGTTAAAGGAATATTCTATTATTACAGCATCGGTTGGTGGTAAGTCGTTTAAGTTATTTGTAGCAGACACACAGTCAAAACAGTCTAAAGGTTTATCGGGTGTATCGAATTTAGAAAGTGATCAAGGAATGCTATTTATGTTCGATGTAAAAAGTTATAGACAATTTTGGATGAAAGATATGAAGTTGTCTTTGGACATTTTGTTTATAGATAACGTGACTATTGTTGACATTAAAAGAAATATAACTCCAGAATCATACCCTAATAAATTTGTAGGAAGTAAACCCTATGATAAAGTGATTGAACTCCAATCTGGAGTCTCATCAAGTATTAAAATCGGTGAGAAAATAGTGTTTAAGTAAGCTGTGCACTTGGCAGGATTCGAACCTGCGACCTATTCCTTAGAAGGGAATTGCTCTATCCAACTGAGCTACAAGTGCAAATTGTACTCGTATAGTATACCAAGTTGACTTCTATTTTTTCGAATTTTCATCTGAGTCGCCCTGTAAGTTAAGCACCCATAAACCAGTCTCAGTTTGTTTAAATCCAAGTCGTTTAGCAGTAACGTTATACCTCTTTCTTATGCGCATCTTCCTTTCCTCGTCCCCTGGTCCATAGTAACCATTATGCTCACCTGGCCAGATGCAAATCCTTGGATACTTATTGTCACGTGCCCATCTGGCTGCAAGTATGACAAGCATTCTCTCCCAACCCCACCATTGTGTCAATTCTCTTGCATCTGGATGTTGAATAGATTGGAGTTGTGAAACAACAACATCGCCTCTTTGCAAATCACCCTTGTGATTATAAAAGTATGCTGGCATGTTGATGCTATCTTTACCGTCATATACGGACATTCCTATGCAAGCTACACGATTAACGCTTCTTAATGATCTTCTCTTTTCTCTCAATATGATTGAATGATCACAATCAAAAAATACTTTTCTATATGGCCAAGGTCCCCAATTACGTCGAGATAGAGTGTCTAGTTTAAAGTCTGTTGAGCCTGCTCTTCTCCCATGAAGTGCTACTAATTCACCAAGCGTACCGGTAGCATTAAGGTCCTTAACCCAATGGTCAAGTGACATTTCAATAGCAGTCCTATTACACGCAAATCTGGTATCATAATTTGGATCCCATACATTGGGAAAATGAATCCCTGCTGGTGGTTGTTGACGGCGGAACCTCTCGGGCAACATAATGCAAGATTATATCATAGGTAAGCCTATAGTGAGTGCTTTGGGAATAACTGGAGCCGACTCGGGGATTTGAACCCCGGACCTGCCGCTTACAAAGCGGATGCTCTACCACTGAGCTAAGTCGGCTTGTTGTTATTACGATTTACTGAATAACTACTCGATTCAATTAGATTTAACTAACAGCATATTATACAAGAGAGATGAAAATATTTGGAGGTGTTGTTAGGTTACAATGCCCAATCCAAGTAAGCCAATGATGATGAGATAGAAAGCAATAAGATAATTCAAGAATCGAGGGAACACTAAAATAAGTATTCCAAATACCAGCGAAACAAAAGGATCCAAGTTTGAGAAATTTAAATTCATAGAATGATACTAGCATGTGAATATGAAAATGGTGTAATAAATTTGTAATAGTTTTCATATTTATGAGAATGAGGTTGTATACTCATTGCATATGGCACAAACAAGAATTCAGGAAGTAACTACAGTTACAGAAAGTCAACCGGTTACAACGGTTATTGAGGAAACACCTGTCACTACAACTGTTGTACGCCAAACCCCAGTAGATGCCGCTTCAACAACAAAGCGCTACGTCACCCCAGGAGCTGCTCCTGTTGTTGTTGACCATCCCCAGGCTGTTTATGATGCTAAGAAAGCGATTTTTAGAACGTATCAAATGATTTGGTACGTATTGGGTGTAGTTGAAACCCTCTTAGTTCTTAGGTTGCTCTTGCAGGTATTGGGTGCAAACCCAAACAGTGGATTTGCAGTATTTATCTACACCATAAGCTCTCTATTTTCAGCGCCCTTTGTTGGTTTGCTTGGATCAAGCTCTAATGGTCAGGGTGTTATTGAGTGGGGAACATTTATAGAAATGCTTTTCTATGTCTTACTGGCCTATGGTCTTGTACAATTATTTCAGTTAATGAAACCAACCACCCCTCATGAAGTCGAGCAGACTGTAGATAGTTAACTTACCTAAAGATAGTGTGCCGAGGGAGGGGGTCGAACCCTCACGCCCTTGCGGGCACAAGATTTTAAGTCTTGAGCGTCTGCCATTCCGCCACCCCGGCTATACTATTTCTTTTCTATTTTATCATGAGACGACAAGAGAATGATTATGGAATACTTTTACTTTCTCTTTATAGTGTAGACGTACGGATAGTACATAAAATATGCTGGAAGATCATCAACTATTACTTTCTGAAAATCACGATAAATCTTTTTTCGTTGCTGAACATTAACGATCTCGCGGCCTGACTCCAAGAGCTTGTCTATTTTTGCGTTGTTATAGTTTGTTATATTAGTCTGTTCCTGTTTGGAGTGCCAAAAGAAGTATTGATCAGGATCTTGTGGAACATCCCAAACAGTCAAAAACATATCAAATTCATCAGGTATGTATGATAACAGTTTTAAACTAACATCGAACTTAACCTTCTTAAGATCTTCCTTAATTGATTCGGCTATTGGCGCATAGTCTAGAAATGTATATAACTTAACCTTAGCCTCCTATGTAGCCGAAAGTATCTTTTCTGCAGTCTCAATCGCGCGTGATTGGTTATAACTGTATTGTTTAACGTCATTAACATGCGCCCATGAAGTAGGTGGAATTGGACCAACAGCAGGTACCCCAAACTCATCGAATGATTTGATTCCATATGCAACTACTTTCCTTGCATCACGCTCCTTGAATAACTCAGAATTCATATTAAAAAAGAGGGTCATGATTTTGTTGTAATCAACTGAGCGTTCAATTTTAGAATTCTTCCACGTAGCAAAGCTATCTACAACCGCTCTATCTATAGTCTGGAATTGGTTGATCTCACCAGATTTATATGCATTTGTGACCTCTTCTTGAGAAACGTAGAATCTATAAACCTTATAGGTAAGCTCTTTTTTATTGGGAAATAAATTAATTGAGGTTACAAATCCTTTTTTGTGAGTATAGCCCTGGACTTTATACAATCCTCCGACTCCAAGTGTATTTTTCTTAATAAGTGGTTGTGTGAGATAGACTGGGAATACCTCAAGTGGCTGGTCCAGCTTAAATTCTATTGTTAAATCATCGATAACTATTGTTTTAACACCCTCTTCAAACTCTAAATGGATATCGTATGCACTAAAATCTTTCCCATCACTCCACTTAAGACCATTTTTTATATGAAATCTAAACGTTTTTTTGTCAGGCATGATCTCCCATGAGTTTGCAAGAATAGGTATAATTTCTCCCTGAGGAGTCACGGTCACAAGTGGGCTTGAGATTTGATTCCTAATTTCAGATGGAAGTGTATTAAGTTTTACTCGCCCAATTATTCCGAAGACCTCCTTTTTTCGAAATAGAAATGAGCTAATCGATGGATAAATACTTAAAAAGAAGAATATTACAATAAATCCAGCTACAAAGCTCGTTACGATAGACTTAATATTTTTTTTGATGAACGCACTTACAAACCACCACGTAATGCGTATTTTTTTGGTCAGAGATGTCATAGTGCAAGAACCACCAGTGTGACCACAAAGAAACAGAATATAGCAAAGGCAGTTCCTCGCATAACCCATTTCTCAACACCACGTCTGCTTTGATATTGTTCTGCTCCGCCTCCCCAAGCACTTCCTAAACCCGCTCCTCTGCCTTGGATAAGGATTAAAAGAACAATAATGACCGCAAGTACAATAGTAAGTACATCAAATGCTGGATTCATACAAAGTTGATTATACTATATTGATAATTTTTTGTGTCGAAGCATTAGATGATACTTTTTTGCAAATCTATGAGACTCATCTCGTAATTGCTGAAATACTTTGAATAAAAAACCTGAACGCTTAAGTATTTTAGATTGAGCTGCTTTGCCAAATACGACTCTATCAGGGCTTTTGGCGAGTCCGATGAGCGGTATTTGAAGCTGCAAGTCCTTTAGTACTTGATCTGCCACTCTCACCTGTGGCAAGCCTCCATCGACAATAATTAGATCGGGTAGTTTCCAATCAGTACGACTAAATCTCCTAAAAAGCACCTCCTTCATCCTGTCAAAATCGGACGGCGCCTTGCTCTTGATTTTAAATCGCCTATATTGACTTGTATTCAATGCACCGTTTTCAAACACAACAAGTGAGCCAGTTGAGTCAGAACCAAATAACGTGCTCATGTCATAGCACTCTAAACGGTATGATGACTCATTAATTGCTCTATTAAATGAATTTTGCAGAAATTGACTCAGCTCATGAGTTAGCTCTGATTGCTTTGTATATTCAATTGAATCAAATGTTGAGAAGCCTCTTGAATAGAGAATTGTATTTAATGACATAATCGTATCACGTGTAGTTATAGCCTCTTCAAACTCTTGATTCTTTGTTTGAACATCAAGTTTATTTTGAAGATCATTTATCAAGCGTGTTCCTTCCCCTCTTAACATTGATATAAGTGTTTTTATATTATCTCTATACAGCTTCTTCATCAGGACTTGAGTATCGCTGTCGAGTGACTCTATATATGATGGGCATGGACTACATAGCCCTATTTTTGAATAAAAGCAAGGTTTTTTACCAACAACTTTCTGAGTACAAAATGGAATAATTCGCCTGAGATGGTAAAGTAGCTTTTGAGTTGTATCTGATGAATTGAAAGGTCCAAAGTAGAGCGATTTCTTATCATTCTCAGCCCTAACAGGAAATACTTTGGGATAGGTATCCTTTATAGTGATTTTAATATAGAGAAAGTGTTTGTCGTCTTTTAGAGCGATATTATATTTGGGTCTATATTTTTTAATCAAAGATGCCTCAAGAACAATTGCATCAAAGTCTGAGATTGTTTCTTGGGTAATAACTTCATC